>JBGCDR010000077.1:0-20650 GCA_045105515.1 Oligoflexales bacterium | reverse complement strand
GAGATTCTTATCGTAAATCATTCAATAATGTTGCTGATTCAATATTAAGCTGATAGGAGATTTTTAAGGTCGTCGCCTATGGCTCCGTGGTGGGTCAGTTTTACATGACTGGGTGGGTCAAATTGGACATGACCGAGCAGTAGAACCTGATCAAATATTTTTAGATATCGGAGATGTACAAGCAGTCTATCAAGCAGATGGAAATATTGTCATAAGAAAAAATGGTACAAACAAAGGCCCATTTGAGAAAAAAATTCGCGAAGCAGGATTCTTTGGTGAAGATAATGTGGAGGAGCACAATACAAATTTAGTACTTGCTCAAGGCAGTAACCTAGCTAGCTTAATAGTTGAGGGAAAAACTAGTAGCAAAGAGTTGATGAGTGGCTCTTGCAATGATCCAGATGTTCGACTTGAAGTTAACTTATTAGGTCAGTTATTGCTCTATTGTGGATCTGGTATTGTCGCACGATCTAAAGAATTATTTGAATTAAAAACCTGGCCTAAAAATGAAAGAGTATCTCCAGATCAAGTATTCCTCAGTTATGGTCCGCTTCAAGTATTATATCAGGCTGATGGAAACATTGTTATAAATAAAGACGGTGTAAATAAGGGCCCCTTTGAGGAAGTGATTCGCGAAGCAGGATTCTTTGGTGAAGATCGAGTACAAGAGCAAAATACTAGCCTGCTCGTTGCAGTAGGCGGTAACCTAGCTAGGTTAATAGTTGATGGAAAAGATGGTCGTGAAGAAATAATGAACGGTACATGCAGTGATCCAGACGTTAAACTCGGTGTAAACCTTAAAGGGCAATTGTTACTCCAATGTGGGAATAAGATTGTAGCAAGTTCCAAAATTATTTTTACTGATAATGACGACGGCAAAACAGACGATAACGTTGAGCAAAATAGCGCTTTGAGCTTCCCAGTTAGAGGTGCATTTTATTACCTTTGGTTTCCTAATACCTGGACTGTCAAAGATGATATGGTAATGTATGAAACATGGTACGATAGAGAAAATAATGCTGACTATAAAAATGACAAAAATTCTAGGTATCATAGCAGTGATGAAGATGTCATTAAGAGACATTTAGAATACTTAGATAATGCTCACGTGGATATGGGGATTGTATCCTGGTGGGGGCAGGGTAGAGAAGGTGAAAGTCTTCCAAAATTGCTTGAATTAACTAGAGAGGATAATCCTGAACTTAAATGGGCCCTCTATTATGAAAAAGAGGGATTTGATACTGGTTTAAAAGTTGACGAGTTGCAATCAGACTTTGAATATATAGAAACCAATTTTGTCGATAAATATAGAGAAGTCTATGCTCACATAGAAGAACCAAATGATGATCCAAAACCTATAATCTTCGTTTATAGCGCCAATGATAAGACGTGTGAACTGGTTAACAGGTGGAGAGAAGCTGCCAATCGAGCGAAAATTAAGTGGCATGTAGTATTGAAAGTCTTTCGTGATTGGAGAATTTGCGATAGTAGCAAGGACAACTATGTTACTTTTTCTTGGCATCAATATGGTCCTGATGCTTCAATTCAAAAGCATGATCATCTTGATTCCTCTCCATGGAATGGCTTAAGTTCATGTGCTATAGCTCCAGGATACAGAAGATCCAATTATGATGGAAAATTTCTAAAAAGAGATGCATCAGAATGGGAAAATATTGTTAAAGAATGTGTCCAATCGGATGCAAGTTGGCAGCTGATAACTACATTTAACGAGTGGGGCGAAGGAACCTCGATAGAACCAGCTCACAACTGGAACTATTATAATGGAAATTCTCCTGATAAAGTGCTAGAAAATAATCCAAACTTCTTTATTGATATATTGGGTAGATGTAAAGACAAAAACAATTGTGATTTATAAGTTATTTTTATTATTGTCTAATTTGCTCATCCATTCCATCAAACGAATGGTAGTCCGAATAAATACAAATTGAAATGCGATCAATGGGCCAAATGGACCACAGAATCCCGATTAATGGACCAAGATTCACTGTGTGGCAGGTTTGAGCTTAACTTTCTTTTTGTGTAAAATATTTCATTATTTATCATAAAATATTACTTCATCTATCTCGCAAGTTTAACTACCGAACGAAAAAAGATCATCTTAAGGTATCTTGTTTTCCCTCTTATACTTGAGGGAGATCCCCTTAACCTTACTAAGAAAGGCATTAGTGATGATAGGATGAGAGGCTTGTCTTAATTTTCTTGATGCCTTTGCCTTCCACCAGCTCCTCCAAACCCTGAACCAAGCCTTGTCCGACCTTTCGATTTAGATGAGCAAATGGGATCTCTGCCAAGAAATCTACTTTTACATGTGAATGCAGAACAGCAAGCCTGCGAAGAACAATTGGCGTGCAGCTTACCACATGAATATTCTTCATTGTCACCCTTATCTAAAAAAGGAGCATTACAGCAGAGTTTGCCAACTTTCTCACGCAATATCGGACAAATATCATTACTAATAACTCCTTCAGCTAAAGCAAGATATAGGCCACCACACGGTATTCGTCCGAAAAATTCGGTTTCTACAAGCTCTTCTTCCAATTCCACGGGCACGTAGTTAAAATCGTAAGCTTCTTGACCTGAGAGAGATTTGCACAAATCACAAGATGGATTGGGGTCCTTTGGTGGTTGTGTTGGTACTGGGTCTCCACTGCATGAACATTCCTTGTCTGCCCAAAGTTGCCCTAAGGCACACCAGCGTGCTTCACCAGGGGCTCCACCTGTAGCTTTTACATCTGCCATGGATTCTTGTAAAAAACCGCAAGTCCAGGTAGTCTCCTCACCTGCTGAGTTTGTCATGGTAAATTCATTTTCTGGATTAGTAATTTCTCCTCCGTTTCGACAAACATTGCAATCCAAAGCTTTAACATGCCCCCCTAAAATCGTCGAAAGGACTAAGGCAATTTTCGTTATTTTTCCACTATTAAAAGAATAACTACGCTCTTGCTTAAGCCAGTAATGCTTAATTAATGTATCTGTAGTTTCCCCAAATATGGAAAAAGAAACTAGCAGCAATACTATTAAAAAGGCATTATTTACTAATGAATTTTTTTTCATCCTATTATCCTTTTCAAAAAATAGTCATATCCGCAGGTCTAATGTAGGTCACGAAATTAACAAATTTCTTGGAGGAATCCAGGAAATAATTCTCAAATGCCGTAAAAAAGTCACCTCCTGAAAGTTTTGCAGGATTTTACAACTACACTTGAGGGATATCTACTAAAAAGCTTTAATTGGGGATGACAGGGATAATCAAAATTTCGGATTGGGATTAAGCTTCAAGCTGTATTTCTATCTTCAGGGGGAATTGTGACGAGTTTATAGCTGAGTAATTATCGAGCGATTTGCAGACTTCATTAAATAAAGAAGAATCATTCTCTGCAAATATTTTATCAGGCCCGCCTTCTGCTGACTGTTCGATAGTTTCTTTCTCGCTGCAAATTGAATACACGATAGTGCTAGGAGAAAGCATCTTTATTTTTTTAGTTAAATTTATTCCATCCATGATATTCATTTTAAAACTAGTGATAATCAGCGAAGGTCTTATTTGAAAAAATATTTCATATGCCTCTTTTTCGTCCTTAGCTAAAAACACTTCAAAGTCCGACTCAAAGGTCGAATAAAGTGTTTCTAGTAATTTTTCATCATCCCCAGCTATAATTATTTTTCTTTTTTCCGTATTCATAGTGTTTCCGATCAAAAAATTGCTGATCAATTCGGCTAACTTGTCATGTAGAAAACTAGTTCATACCTTACTGTATTCTATTCGGTACTCTACCTGCCTAAACTAATACTTTTTTCTAAACATATAATATAATTAAATGTTTCCGGTATAAAAACGACCCTATGCATGCTATATGTTTTATAACTTTAAATTATGTTTAGCTTTTTTAGGTGTTAAAAATTTCAAGAAAATCGGATATTAAGGCAGTGCTCTGCTGCACTTCAGTATTGCAGATAACGGAGATGACTTGATGAAACGCTAGATTTGAGTATATAGTCTCCTATTGTGGTGGAATTAAAGTAAGTAGAAAAGGTTTGTACTGCATGGAGTTTTTAGCAAAAAAAGTTTTAGAATTTTGGTTTGGTGAAATCGGCGAGGACGGGAAAGTGAAGCCTGAAGTCACAAGCCGATGGTTTAAAAAAGACCAAGAGTTTGATCAAGTGGTCAAAAAAAAATTTGCAGAGTACCTATATACTGCATATATGGGCGCATTTGATCGCTGGATTTCTGAGCCCCTTGGGAGTGTGGCCCTGATCATTATGCTAGATCAATTTCCTCGTAATATCTATCGGAGCCATGCTAAGTCCTTTCACTTTGATACCAAGGCCCTCTCTGTAGCCAAGTTATTTGCAGACTCAGTATTGTATTTACAAGTACTGCCAGTATTTGGTCAATTTGCGCTCATGCCTTTCATGCATTCTGAAGATCTTGCCGCTCAGAAACAAGGACTGGACCATTTTAAGCTCCTCAAAGACAAATGCCCTGACTATGCAAAACCTGTCATGGAGTCCGTTTATGAATTTGCTGTTAAACATCACGATATCATCGAACGATTTGGAAGATTTCCCCATCGAAATGAGATTCTTGCTCGGGAAAGTACTGAGGAGGAGTTAAGCTTCCTCAAGGAGCCTGGTTCCTCATTTTAAGTTGCAATGGTCTGCAACCAGCTGTTTAGGGTCATCAACACCATATTCAGCTTGGAGGACCGAATGCTTAATCTTAAACTTACTAGCAAGAAGTTTGCGAATTTCTGACAGAATTTTAGAAGCTTCACTTAAGGGTAAGTCCTTGTAAAAATCTAAATGAGCTTCAAAATGGATGTCTTGATCCGTTAATTGCCATAGGTGGACATGATGGATGTTTTGAATTTGCTCAAAATTTAAAACATCAGTTTCTATTTCCTTAATTGATAAATGCGCTGGGGTAAACTGCATCAGAACCCGCAGAGTTTGCATCACTAGCTGCCATGAAGAATAAACTAGGTATATTGCAATTAAAATCGATAGAAGGCTGTCGATCCAGTAGGCCTTGAGCCAGAATATGGCTATCCCTCCAAGCATAACAACAATGGAAGTAAGCATATCTGAGAAAAGGTGGAGGTAAGCTGAACGGATATTGAGGCTTTTTTTTGCCTCATTTTGAAGCAGCAAGACGCTAAGTGCGTTAATTAAGATGCTAAGTCCAGCGAGAGCTATAACTGTTGGTGAGTGGATTTCTTCTGGATGGATAAACCTTACCACCGCTTCTTTGCATATTAAAAATGCAACCCCAAGGAGGGTAGAGGCGTTTATTAATGCAGCGACTATTTCAGCGCGCTTATAGCCAAAGGTTTGATCCATGCTGAATTTTTTTTGGGTAAGCCGCTCAGCAATTGAGCTAATAATAAGAGATAGAACATCGCTAAAATTATGTAAAGCGTCACTCAATAAAGAAAGGCTACCCGAAAAAATCCCTGCAACAGTTTGGCATAGGGTGATGAGCATATTGAGTGCAATTGTCCATGCAAGTTTTTTGCCTTTAAGGCTATGGTGATGGTGATGGTTCATATTCACTAATCCTTGCAAGCAATGGGAACAGTGCCTGATGGCCATTATAGAGTTCAAAGCTCGATGCTCAAAGTGCAAAACCTCGAAAATATAAAAAAAACGGTAAGACAGAGATATTAAGCCCCTTATTTTTATAAGCGCTATATATTATGTTTGAAGCGAATTACAAAATTCTTTGTTCGAGTAAGGGAACCTATTAACGACAGCTTTATAAAATCTTCACTTTTATTGAATCCTCTGATAGTAAATACGGTGTTTTTGCAACTCGTAGTTTTTGAGGTTTAAAATGAAATGGGTGTTAGTGGTAGTACAACTTTTGTCATCAGCAAACCTCTATGGTAGTACGAAGCTAAGATCTGAATTAGAAGGTGGCAGTTCAGGGTATTTTGTAGAAAATTTGGTCAGTTTTGAACTTAGCCCTCGTTGTGTCCATATTGAACATCAAACGACTTCCACTCGAAAGCTGTGGCCTTTTCTTTCTCACAATGATTTTTCTAGAATTAGCAGATTTATCGACAGTATGTTCAGCTTATGTGATGAAGATGAATAATGATTGGTTTAGAGACCTAAAAAACGTAACGACAAGGGAGATGGGAAAAATTATTTCTATGCTTTTTAGCTTGGATAAATTTGGTGAGAACGCATATGAATCTCACTATTATTCGCAAATATACGCTCTTGCTTATTTAGATACCAATTTTGCTCTTATCCTAAATGATGCTTATGGTTCGATTAATGATTTTTATCCGACAGAAAAAGGTGTTTATAATTCTGAACAATTCCTAGAAACTATTGAAGCTTGGAAACAGAGGGAGTTATTTGGCACTATCGAATTTAAGCTTGTTGATAGATGGCTAAGTAAGCTTGAGCAAATTTTTATAAACATTGAATATATGAAAGAGTGATCAGAATTAATTTATAGTTATTTTAATAATTAGAGGGCCTAATGAAATTAAAGGTAGTGCTATTTTTTACCTTGTTAGCAGGGAATATTGGAGCGGCAGCGAATGCTTCAGAAGGGAACTTAACTCCTTTTTCGGACGAGATCCTCGGAAGAGTGTTTTCGTTTCTTTCAGTTAGTGAAGTGCTCAGGTTAGAAGATATGTTCTTAAAGGACGATAAAGTTAAAGAATTCTTGAGAAAAGGTTCCTTCAATGGAGTGCAACTTGAAGATGAGACTTTCCTTTTTATGCAGGAATTTCTCAAAACCAAAGCTTACAAGACTCAAAAAGTTGTAAAATATAACCGGTTCGAAGAAATATTACAGAGTACCCCAATTTCCCGCTATAACCTAATATGGCAAGAAAGTACTTCCGAGCAAATCAATGCAAGTTTAGGTGAAGGAGCTGGGGGCAACTTGCATCTAGAATTTATTTCTGAAATTTTAGGTCAAAAGATCAGGGCTTTTCTTCTAAAAAAAGAAAGTGAAATTTCTAATCAAGATTGGAATTGTCATATTCAATGCACCTTGGCTCTGATGTTATTTACCAGTGAGATAGTCGGTATTGAGATTTTGACGGAAATTTGGGTATCTTCGAAGCGGGCAGTAAGGTGTTATGGGTTGAATGTAGGAGTTGCAGCAAGTATTAGTGCCCTGAGTGCCGCATCTTCAGGGGCTCCGCTGCTTTATTTCTACTACTTGGACCGTAAATTCAATAAACCTTTTTATAAAGTAAAACAGCAAGCTGAAAGCCAATTTGAAGATAAGTATTTGAGCCCTTCTGCCCTTTGGCAGTTGAGGAGCATTGTGTTTCAAAATCAAGTTAACATGTCCCCAAAAGAAATAGTGCTAAGGGATTTTAGATTTAAAACTTGGTGTTCTGGTAGCAGTCGTGAAGTCAAAAAAGCACGAAAGCAATCTTTAGAAACCATAGATATGAGCAGAGTGTCCTTCCGGACTTCAGAAAAAGTTGCCCTCCTGAAATTGCTAAGAATTGTTGATAAGATCTTGCCCGAAATTTATCAGACTATTTCCAAAGATTTAAAAAACGAGGAATTATATTCAGGAGCTTTCGATTCACAAAGAAGTTGGCAGAGGTTTAAGCAAGAGCAACTGGGTGAGTGGACCCTTAAAGAAAATCATCTGACTATGACAATGATAGCAGAGTTGGATCAATTGCTTGAACGTAAGTTGGCAGGATATTGACGATAATCGGTAAAAAAATACTGAATTGTTAGGCATCTAGTGCAACGCTCATCTTTTCTAGCTCGATTTCAGTAAAGTACTTTTTCGGCAGCTGGATCTCTATTTCAAAAGGGATGCGTTCATTTTTTAGCTCACCAAGCAAATTCAGCTTTATTTCACCATGATAATTCTTTACAAAAGATGCGACAGCGTCCATACCCACCCCACGTCCTGATATTTTTGTTACCTTTGACGCTGTGGATATTGAAGGTACGAATACTAGATTTGCCGCTCCTTGATTACTCAGAGTAACCTCTTTTTGCAGTAGACCTTTTTCCTGTGCTCTTTCCATAAGTAATTTTAGATTTAAGCCACCTCCGTCGTCAGAAAAGAGAAAGACAACCATTTCTCCGTCATTCTTTACTGATAAATTGATTGCACCATGGGAGGGCTTTCCAAGTTTTTTGCGCTCGTTTTCAGGTTCAATTCCGTGATCGATAGCATTCCGAAATATGTGCATACAAATATCGTTTAGGAGCTCGGAAATAGCTAATTTGGGTAATAAGCAGGTATTGTCTATTTTGATAACTGGAATTGACTTACCAAGCTCTTCTGCTAGCGATGGAATAGATTCTGTTACACCCGAGATCATTTCGGAAAGGGGTTGACTGCCAATGCGAAGTAAATGTTGCATAACTAAGCTTGTGTTGTTACGCAGAGTTTCAATGCTACTGGAGTTGATATTTTTTAAAAGAGAGAGAGCTTCAGACACCACATCAAGTTGTACCATTACAGAATCTGGGTCAATTTGCTCAGAGTTTGCTTCTCGACCCAGATCTTCCCTATTGATTTTTTCATGGTGCTGTAAGGTATTTTTCAATGAGTCGAATTCTGCAATGAGTTGTTCCTTTGGAAGTATTTTGGGCGGATCTTTTCTCAACTTATCGAGAATAACTTCCACTTGATGAGATTTGTCTGAAATTATCGTAAAATTGTAAATCCTAGAATTTCCCTTAATTGTGTGCATGTTGCGAAAGAGTGCATTTAAGTCATCAGGAGAGTCACATTTTTCTAAAATCTCACGGGATGACTCAAGCAACTTGTGAGATCCGGTCATAAATTGCTTGAATTTAGCAGGAGTGATTGCAATGATCTGACCGATGATTTCCAAATCCCGTCTTCGATTCATTGCTTGGAGTTGCAGTTTTTTAAGCTCAGTGACATCTCGGATAGTGACCATCATTTTACTTACAATATCGTCATTTACAATGGGATTCCAGTCTACTTCTAAACTCTTATATTTATTGTTTACCTTTTTTTCTAGCTCGGTAACCAAATTTGGATAATTAAGATCGTACATGATCGTTTCTTCACCAATGGTGTTAACCAGGGTTGCAGTCACAGCAGACTTAGCATCCGTACTTAAGTCGCTATTTTCAAGAAGAAAGTCTTCCAGATTATTTCCAGAAATATCGTCGGTTTCCATGATTTCACAAAGATGATTGGAATACTCTTTGTCGATGTAATTACCAGCTAGAAGGATAAATACCCCTTGTTGGAGATTACTCAGCATGACCCGAACATTTTGACTTTTTTCCTGAACCTCTTTGGTTCGTTCTTCAACCCTGAGTTCTAGATTATGTTTTTGATCCTCAATGGTATGAAATGCGACATTCAAATCGCTTGCCATTTTATTTACTGAAAGTGCCAGTGAGCCTATTTCATCATGAATCGTAATAGCTGCCTGGTGAGTAAGTTCTCCAGCAGCTAATTTTTTTACCGACTTCCCTAAAAGAAGAAGTGGGTTGGTAATTGTCTTAGTTAAGAATAAGCTGATAAATATTACCCCAAGACTACAGGTGATGCAGATTATTGCGATGAGTTGGAAAGCAATACTAATGATTTCGCTTGTTAATTGAGATTGTGGTACTGAACTGACTAAAAAACCGACCTTTTTACCTTCGACTTCGATTGGTGACCCTTGACTAATATATTTATTTTTTTGTGATAGGAGGGAAAAAAACTCACCATCCTTTAACTCATCCATTGATGGATTTGAGCTTAAATTTCCTAAAAGATGAGCCCCGCTGTTTGAGAATATATCTAGGTGAACACCAGCTTGTTTTTCTAAATTCTCTAAAAAATTTGGTTTCAATTCAGCAAAAGTGCGGATGATTCCGTAGGTCATCCCTAGACTAGCAAACCCATTATCTTCTTGATTATCTTCTTCACTTTCTTGATCTTCTTTTTTCTTGCCAATCAAGTGATTGACCAAATTGTATTGAATGTCAAAAAAGAGTTTTTTTTCATTTGTATGGAATATTGCTGGGGTTTTATCATTGCGGAGAGTATGAGGAAAGCTGTATTCAGTGATTTTTTCAGCTTCTTTATCACGGCCAATGAAGCCAAATTTATCTCGAGTAAGCTGGATTTGTTTTTTGCCGTTTTCTCCAAGCTTTGTGGAAAAGCTTAGAACTTTATCTGCAGCCAAATCTGAAAGGGAATATATTTGAAAATTTTCTCTTCCCGAGGATTTTAAGTGGATAGTGGTTTGACTTAGACTATAATCTTTTGAAAATTCATATATCAAATAAAAAAATTTGTAGAAATTTCTGCGTCTGGGCTTTGGTGCAGTGAGTGTTGTGATGAGGTCTCGTGAGAGTTCGGCGTTGTTATTTAGTCCATTCAGCCCTGTCTTGACATCAGATAAGAGTTGGTTAATAGTAAGCTTGGTTAGGCTGATGGAAAGGTCGAATTGTTTCTGAGTTGCGTTTTCAAAACGATTTTTTCCTGACCATGCAGTGCCTACGATCATAAATATAGCAGCGACTGCAATAATCAGTGAGACGATCAGGAGCATCTTCTTCCTGATGGAAATAAACTTTTCAGTCATCTTTGCTCCTGATAGTAGAAAATTGCAAACCTACTATGTGTCTGTATGCCACTTCCTGGTTTGTTTTTTATGGTAAATACGAATATCTATAGATCCAAAAGCTATACAAAAATGTAAATGTATTATAACAAAAATTTTAAGTAATTTGCCATTGCTATTGGATGTCTGAAGCAGTACCTACTTAGAGAATAATACTTTAAAGTCCCTCCTAATAAGATTTTTTCAATTATAAACAACCTAATTCATTGGAACAGATATTATTCCTTAAAAAGAGGGTTTTTTTAATTATTTTGTAAATCATTCAACAATTTTATCGATTTCTATCTCTATGTTTTAAACGTAATGAAGAAATGTAGTAAGCTGAAATAATACAGAAGATGAAAAATATTGGAATAAGTCTTAGAAAAATTTTAGAACCGGTGCAGACAGTAAATTTTGGAGAATGATTTTTATCTGTCTGGACTCAATGCCGATCATAGTTCAACAAAAGTTGTCGCCCTTCACGACGTGCAAGTTATCATATACAGCAAAGCTTCTAAGTCTAAAATGTTCCGTGCTAAGGCTCATGCCTAAAAAAAGATCACGCGAACAGATGCTTTCATGCAGTTGTGCTATACTTTGCATTTTCAGCCAAAATTTAGGTCAGAAAAAAGTTTTAGCTGAAGGGTAGCGCCCTTGCTACATTATTCTTGCTTGAAGGCGTGGGTGATGCGGGTAAAACTTGGTTGCTTGAATCATAGAAATTGGTACATTGCCAATAGCTTATGATTCAGCCAGAACCCACATGGGTGAAACACAGGAACGGAGACGTATGATAAAGATTAAGAAGGGCCTTGACTTGCCCATCGAGGGGGAACCAAGGCAGGAGCTGGGTGAGTGTCCGAACATCAGATCTGTGGCAGTCATTGGAGATGACTATGTGGGCATGAAACCGACTATGGCAGTCAAGGTGGGAGAAGAGGTTAAATCTGGCCAAGAATTATTCTCTGACAAAAAAAACCCTGGGGTTATCTTCACTGCACCTGCAAGTGGAAAAGTTGCGGCAATTAATCGAGGTAATCGTAGAGCGCTGCAATCAGTGCAGATAGAGCTGGATGGTAAAGACGAAGCCGTTTCCTTCGATTCCTACAAGAATTCCGAGCTAAGTAGCTTAGGCCTTGAAAAAGTAAAAGCAAATTTAGTCAAATCAGGTCTATGGACTAGTTTTCGAACCAGACCTTTCAGTCGGATTCCAAGCCTGGAAAGTAAGCCAGCAGCTATATTTGTTAATGCAATGGATACCAATCCTCTGTCTCCATATCCAGGGGTTGTCATTGAAGCTCATATGAAAGACTTCGAAAATGGGCTGAAAACTATAGAGCATCTCACAGATGGAGTGGTTTACCTCTGTCATGATCCTCATACCTATCTTCCTAAAGAGCTCCCCAAAAAGTTGAAAGTAAACACTTTTTCAGGGGTGCATCCTGCTGGTTTGGTCGGGACACATATTCACTTTCTCGAACCTGTTAGCGAACGCAAAACAGTTTGGCATATTTCCTATCAGGATGTAATTGGAATCGGAAAACTCTTTACCACAGGTAAGCTTTGGAGCAAGAGGGTCATTTCTCTTGGTGGACCAATGGTGAAAAATCCGAGTTTATACGAGGTGCCTTTAGGGGCAAATACTGACGATCTCTGTAAAGATCTGGTAGAGGATGCTGAACTTCGAGTTGTTTCAGGTTCGCTTTTTTCCGGTCATCATGCTCAGGGACCACTTAGTTTTTTGGGTCGATACCATCTTCAGGTGTGTGTTCTAGAAGAAGGAAGAGAGCGAGAACTTTTAGGATGGCAGATGCCAGGTTTTGATAAGTATTCTGTCAAGAATGCTTTTTTCTCAAAACTGTTGCCTGGTGGACGGCGTTTTCCCTTTACCACTTCCACAGGTGGGAGTGTGAGAGCAATGGTTCCTGTGGGATCTTACGAAAAAGTGATGCCTTTAGATGTAGAGCCAACTTTTTTGTTGCGCTCACTTTTGTCTAAGGACACTGAGCAGGCTGCATTACTTGGAGCCTTAGAGTTGGATGAAGAAGATTTAGGTCTCTGTACATTTGTATGTCCAGGTAAGGTAGAATATGGGCCGATGTTGAGGGAGATCCTTACGACCATTGAAAAGGAAGGGTAGGATGAAGGCACTGCGAAACTTTTTTGATCAGATTCACCCGCATTTTTCTTCAGGAGGCAAGTTAGAGAAGCTTTATCCTCTTTATGAAATGGCGGATACCTTCTTGTTTACTCCCGGGGAGATAACAAAGGGGGCAAGTCATGTGCGGGATAGCATTGACTTGAAGCGTATCATGGTAACCGTTGGCGTTGCTCTGGGCCCCTGCATATTTATGGCGATGTTTAACACAGGCCTGCAGGCAAATCATATCCTACAATCCCAGGGTGTCACTAGCTTGGATACCTGGCGAGGGATCGTACTAGCTTGGTTGGGTTTGTCTTTCGATTCCGGATGTTTTCTCTCAAACTTGGCTCATGGAGCCCTTTATTTTGTTCCAGTCTTCTTAGTCACCAACATAGTTGGGGGTATTTGTGAAGCAACCTTCTCGATCATAAGAAAGCATGAAATCAACGAAGGCTTTCTGGTAACTGGAATCCTTTTTCCCTTAACTCTACCTCCAACCATTCCTTTGTGGCAGGTAGCAGTGGGTATTGCTTTTGGAGTAATCATTGGCAAAGAAGTCTTTGGGGGCACTGGTAAGAATTTCCTTAATCCAGCTTTGACTGCAAGGGCGTTTCTATTCTTTGCTTATCCGGCAGATATTTCTGGGGATGCTGTTTGGACTGCAGTGGACGGTTTTAGCGGCGCAACAGCTTTAGCAGTTGCTGCAGTAGATGGTGTTCAGGGTCTTGAAGCGAGTTTCTCTCTTTGGGACTCGTTCTTAGGAATTATTCCTGGTTCCATGGGAGAAACCTCCACTCTAGCTTGCCTAATGGGAGCAGGCCTTCTGGTTACCACGGGAATAGGCTCTTGGCGCATTATGCTAAGTATGCTTTTTGGCGGCTTTAGTGTGTCTACCCTTCTTTATTGTACCGGTAGCAGCACTAACCCCATGTTTAGCGTGAGCCCTTTATGGCATTTTGTGATTGGTAGCTTTGCTTTTGGTATGGTTTTTATGGCCACAGACCCTGTGTCTGCGGCAATGACAAAGACAGGCAAGTGGGTTTATGGCTTTCTTATAGGAGCTATGTCAATTATTGTGCGTTCGCTCAACCCTGCCTTCCCTGAAGGGGTCATGCTTTCCATCTTATTTGGAAATTTATTTGCACCTTTGATCGATTATTACGTAGTTCAAGCTAATATCAAACGTAGACAAGCTCGTACTGCTGTTGAATAGGACCGACTAGGAAGGGGTTAAACTTGAGTCAAGGAAAAGATACGGTAAAGCAAACTATAATAATCGCCGCTACTCTGAGTTTAGTATGCTCGGTGATTGTTTCGGTTGCCGCAGTCAAGCTACGACCTATCCAGGAAAAGAACAAAGCTCTGGATAAGAAAACCAACATTTTAATGGCAGCCTCTCTCTATGAAGAAGGTGCTGAAGTAGAAAAATTGTTTAAGAAGTTTGTGCAGCCTAAGCTGGTTAATTTAGCTGATGGTAGCTATGTTGAAGGCCAGGATGCCCAAGAGTATGATCAGTATAAAGAATCTAAAAACTCAGAGGAAAGGGTTGTGCTTGACCCTAAAGTCGATCTTGCTGGCTTGCGGATGATAGCCCGCTATGCTGTCGTCTACGAAGTTGAGAAAGATGGCAAGCTTGATCAGGTGGTGGTTCCAATTCATGGTAAAGGTCTTTGGTCGACTTTATATGGTTTTGTCTCGGTAAGCTCTGATGGCAATACAATAAAAGGCCTCGGTTATTATGAACACGGAGAAACACCTGGCCTTGGTGGTGAGGTGGATAATCCTAATTGGAAGGCTAGCTGGAAAGGTAAGCAGATCCGTGATAAAGCAGGAAACCTACAGATTGAGGTCATTAAAGGCAAGGTTGACCTTGCCCGTGAAGAGGCTCTTCATCAGGTTGATGGCTTGTCGGGAGCTACCATTACAGCTCGTGGGGTAAGTCATATGGTACGCTTCTGGCTTGGCGAAAATGGATTTAAAAACTATTTTGAACACATTAAAGAAAAATCATAGGGAGTTATATTAAATGGCGGACAAAAGTAAGGATATCCTTCTGGGTCCTATTTTCGTAAACAACCCCATTGCATTACAGATTCTTGGAATTTGTTCTGCGTTGGCTGTAACATCGAATCTCAAAACCACTACCACTATGTGCATAGCCGTGATTTTTGTGGTTGCCTTATCGAACTTTTCTGTGAGTTTGATCAGAAACTATATACCGAATAGCATTCGTATCATTGCGCAAATGGCTATCATTGCCTCCCTGGTGATTTTAGTTGATCAGATATTAAAAGCTTTCATGTTTTCCGTGAGCAAAGAACTTTCTGTATTTGTGGGACTAATTATTACCAACTGCATAGTGATGGGTCGGGCAGAAGCTTTTGCCATGCAAAACCCTCCAATCCCTAGCTTGCTTGATGGCATTGGCAATGGTTTAGGATATAGTGCGGTACTATTTTTTGTTGGGGTTATCCGAGAACTTTTTGGTGGCGGAAAGCTTTACGATGTGCAGATCCTGCCTTTGGCAAGCGAAAATGGCTGGTATGTTCCTAATGGCTTAATGTTCTTACCGCCAAGTGCCTTTTTTATCATTGGCTTATTCATTTGGTTACTGCGGTCCTGGAAAAAAGACCAAGTAGAACATGAGGGGTAGAGATCGTGCAGCATTATATTAATTTATTTATTAAGGCCGTTTTTATTGAAAATATGGCTTTAGCATTTTTTCTCGGGATGTGTACTTTTTTAGCCGTTTCTAAGCAGGTAAAAACCGCAGTTGGCTTGGGTGTCGCAGTTATTGTGGTCCAAACTATTACGGTACCTGTTAATAATGTGATTTATCAATATCTTCTTAACGAAGGGGCTTTGTCCTGGGCTGGTCTAGAAAATGTTGATTTGCGATTCTTGGGACTTATTTCCTACATTGGTGTAATTGCGGCGATAGTCCAAATCCTGGAAATGTTTTTGGATAAGTTTTTTCCACCGCTATACAACGCTTTGGGCATCTTCTTGCCCCTCATTACTGTAAATTGCGCCATTCTTGGTGGCAGCTTATTTATGGTGGAGAGGGATTACAACCTCACAGAAAGTATTGTCTATGGTCTAGGTTCAGGTTTTGGTTGGGCTTTGGCTATTGCAGCTTTAGCTGGGATTCGTGAGAAGCTCAAATATAGCGATGTTCCAGATGGTCTAAAAGGGCTGGGGATCACCTTTATTACTGTTGGTTTGATGGCGCTAGGGTTTATGGCTTTTTCAGGAATTCAGCTGTAGTCGGTCAATTTCTCGGACCAGTTATAAAAAGGATAGATTAATGGAAATAGTGCTCGGTGTCTTTATGTTCACCACTGTCATCTTATGTTTGGTGGCTTTTATCCTGCTCGCAAGGTCTAAGTTGGTTGCTAGTGGTGATATTAATATTCTTATCAATGATGATAGCTCTAAAGCAATCAAGGTGCCAGCAGGAGGAAAACTTCTTAATGCACTCGCCTCTGAAAAGATATTTGTTTCCTCAGCGTGTGGTGGTGGGGGAACTTGTGCTCAATGCAAAGTGAAAGTGCTCGAAGGAGGTGGTGATTTACTTGCTACCGAAAAATCGCATATTAATAAAAAGGAGGCCAAAGAAGGAGTCAGACTTTCTTGCCAAGTGGCTTGTAAGCAAGATATGCGTATAGAAGTTCCCGCTGAGGTTTTTGACTGTCGTAAGTGGGAATGTACGGTTCGTTCCAATGAAAATGTTGCTACCTTTATCAAAGAGCTGGTTTTAGAATTACCTGCTGGAGAGAATGTAGACTTCCGAGCTGGTGGTTTTATCCAAATTGAATGCCCTCCCCATGAACTTGACTTCAAATCATTTAAAGTTGAAGAAGAGTACAAAGGTGATTGGGATAAGTTTAATTTGTGGAAGTACAAGTCCAAGGTTGACGACACAACCATAAGAGCTTACTCAATGGCAAACTATCCTGAGGAAAAGGGTATTATCATGCTCAACGTTAGGATAGCTACACCACCTCCTCGTATGGATAGTGCACCGCCTGGTATCATGTCTTCATATATATTCGATCTAAAGCCTGGTGATAAAGTTACGATTTCTGGGCCATTTGGTGAGTTCTTTGCCAAGGAAACTGATAATGAAATGGTGTTTATCGGTGGTGGTGCGGGTATGGCGCCAATGCGTTCCCATATTTTTGATCAACTCAGGCGTATTCACACTAAACGCAAAATGACTTTCTGGTACGGTGCCCGGAGCAAGCGTGAGATGTTCTACACCGAGGATTTCGACAAGCTGCAAGAAGAGAATGAGAACTTCACTTGGCATGTTGCACTGTCTGACCCCCTCAAGGAAGATAATTGGACCGGTGATACTGGTTTTATACATCAGGTGCTATATGAGAATTATCTAAAAGACCATCCTAATGCAGAAGACCTTGAATACTACCTATGTGGACCACCAATGATGAACACAGCTGTCATCAATATGCTACTTGATCTAGGTGTCGAGGAAGAAAACATTATGCTGGATGATTTTGGGGGTTAAAAGTTTGAAGCTAACCCTCTTGATAATTTTTGCTTCGTTTGCTTCTAGCTTTTTCATTTTACAGTCTATTTGGAAAAGTAAGAATCATCCCAGCGCTTCCCCGGACCAGCAAGCACTTGCTATTTGGTCTGGGCCTACTATGGGGACGAGCTATACGGTCAAGGTGGCTGAGCAGCTAGATATGCAGAGTAAGCATGGATTAGAGCTTGCGTGTGAACAAGCTCTCAAAGAGGTCAACATGCTCATGTCGACCTATATTCCTGAATCTGAGCTTTCTTTGTTTAATAGTTCTCGTTCCCTTGACTGGTTTAATGTTTCCTCAAAGACCCTTAAGGTGCTCAAGGCAGGAATTCAGATAGGGAAATTGAGCGAAGGCGCATTTGATATTGCAATCGGACCTCTAGTAAATCTGTGGGGGTTTGGGCCTATGGACAGACCGCTCAGCATTCCTCAGCAAGCAAAGATTGAAGGGATTCTCGAATACAGCAAGTTTTCTTTACTATCCATCCAGGATGAACCACCAGCTGTCAAGAAGGCAGATTTTAGAACTTACGTTGACCTATCAGGAATTGCAAAAGGATATGGAGTCGATGTTCTTGCGGATTTATTGATTTCGCGTGGGTATTCAAATTTCATCGCAGAGATTGGAGGCGAGATCCGGACTTCGGGGAATAAGTTTGGCACACCTTGGGAAATTGCAGTTGAGAGGCCGAGCGAAAATGACTTTAGAAGGTCTATATTTAGGGTTGTGCAGTTGGGTGATTCGGCAATTGCAACTTCAGGTGACTATAGAAATTATTACGAAGAGGACGGACAAAGGTTTTCCCATATTATTGACCCAAGAACTGGCTACCCCATAAAACATAAGATCGCTTCTGTGACAGTGATCAGTTCTTCAAGTATGCTGGCCGATGCTTGGGCAACAGCCTTCTCTGTTTTAGATGAGAAAAAAGTTAAGGAAATTGCCCAGGTACTTAGGATTCCAGTCTACCTGATTGAAAAGCAAGACAATGATTTTTTGGAGTGGTATAACCAGGACTTTGCCGCATTTTTGAAATCTATTCCTGAGCAGCGGAGAAGTTAAAATGGGTACTTTTTTTGTTGTCTTTGTCACTTTTAGCTTGGTGATCCTTGCAATGTCAGTAGGGGTTATCTTCAAGCGCAAGCCTATTTCTGGCTCGTGTGGAGGGCTTAATAATGTGTATCAGAGTGATGATGGTGACTGCCAAATTTGTGGTGCAAAAGTAGATGAAAATTGTAAAAACAAGGTTGAGAATTATTAGGAGAGTAAGGCTTTCCAAGTATCTCGCTTTGTCATGATCTTCAACCAGTTCATGATCTTCGGATATTCTTCCAGACTTATCTTTGCTTTGTCGTAGACCCCAATCTGAGGGAAAAAACTAAAATCACATAGGGTAGGAGATTCTGAAAGCAAGTACGACCTGTTTGTTAGCTGATGTTCGAGAATTGGCAATTCTTTTTTTATTCTTTTTTCGAGCCTATTTGCATGCTGATGGTCTGTTGTCATGCCGAATAGAGGGCACCAATAACGTTGCCAAGCTAAGTTAGTGAATGCAAGTCCTAGGTGGATATTTGTATAATCGACCCATTGATCAACAAGGGCGCGCTCTAATATGTTCGAAGGGTATAAATGAAAAGCCTCAGTTCGGGCAATAAGATAGCGACAGATAGCTAAAGACTCTGATATCTTGATTTCGTTCCATTCAAGGCAAGGGACTCTACCATAGGGATTCAAAATTTGAAATTGATCTGATTTGTGTTCCTCTTGTTCGAAATTCACTGAGATAAATTTGTATTCAAGTTTCAATTCTTCAAGCAACAGGCTAGCTCTTTGGCTATAGGGTGATGAAGAATGGGCATAGAGCTTTATCAAGTTTATCGTCTCACATGATTAAAAAAGCGTGGATTATAGTGGATAGTAGTCTGATGTTCAAAGCTTTTATTAATTCCTTCGACCTCTTGGGCACTTAGGGACATTTAAAAATTTTTTTCTTGGCAAGCTGTTCAGGATAGTCTATCTCTACATGAGAGTAAAAGCTATTTTCTGGGGTTTTGTCTTTCAATGCTAATATTGCATGCTAAATTGAAAAAAAGAAACTCATCAATAAGAAGAAGTAGAATAACAACGATGTTATACCATCGTTTTTTTTTTGAAAAAAAATGACCTGGAGGTAAGACCGCAGTAATAATTGCTCTCTAATTTTAGTAAGTCATATATTAAGAATTCATTGATCTGTCTTGTCTAAATATAGGAATTTTATATGCTAAAATTTCTTGTTATTACCATAGTTTCCCTAGTTACGAGCTCCTCATATTCGTTCGCAGTAAGTAAGTTAAGCCGTGAATATTTTCAGCAACTTAAGAATCTTCCTTTTGAAGATGTTTCAGATGTTGGAAAAGTTTGTGAGCGGGTTGCTGAATTACAACTCGAAAAAGAATTTCCACTCCGAAGTTATTTGATTGTTCCCAATGTGGTTTATGAAAAAGAAGCAGAAAAGGAAAATAGAATTAGATTGGGAGAATTAGATATCGTAGTGGTAAGCAAAGCTGACAGCAAAGTAGTGCTTATCGCTGAGGTCAAGTGTTGGGAAAATAGATCTAGGGCAGCTAAAAAAGCTAGAAAGCAATTAAACCGCTTCCAAAGAACAATTAGTGATCGTTTGATTCGTAGAAATAGCATATCTTCGGCAGAGAGTATGGAAGGTCTTGAAGATTCTGATTCAGTAGTATCAAGTTTTTCTGCTGAAGAAGATGATGGATATGACGAGATCATGATAGATATTCAAATTCTAGGAGATCTAGAGGACGATGAAGAAGAAATTCTAGAAATATATTCTGATGGTGGTACTTTTGTGTTTGCTGATGTTCAATTTGATAGCGACATTGAATACCGTGCTATATCACCACTCAAGCCTGACTATGTTGGTTTATTTTTTCAACCCCTTGACTTGAGCTTAAAAGAAGTAAATAACCTTACAAATTTTTTAAAAAACCACAAAGACGATCCCTTTTTTGTACCTAAGTCTAAAAAGTATTCTAAAGGTAAAATCAAACGTCGAAAGAAAAAGAAAAGGCGGCATTAAAAAGCCAAGCCTCCAGGGCTGATTCAAATAAGATTTTTTCCAATTTTTCATTAAATAGGTCAGAAAAATTCTAAGCCGCAGTACCAAAAGTGACTAGATAAAAAAAATATAGGAAGAAAAAACTTAAAAAAATGGCTCACTTTTATTAAAAAATAAAAGGAGTCCAAAAATGATAGACCTTGAATCTACCACCATCGGAATTTTTATTCATTCTTGCCAACAATTGCCAGACTATAGAAAAGCCAAAGGAAAGAGATATTCCCTA
>JBGCDR010000076.1:0-17213 GCA_045105515.1 Oligoflexales bacterium | reverse complement strand
TTTATAAAGCATCAAGTTGGCCTTGATAGGACAAAAATAAATTAGTACGAAATAGTTGAATTAACTGATGTGTCGGAAAATTTAAACAAGTAGTTATACTGACTCAATTAAGAAATAAAAGCATTTCGGTCAATGCTCATTGCCTGAAGGCACAACGGTTGAAATGAAATGGAAGTCAACAAAGAAAGATGCCAATGGAATTAAGACAAGGGTGGAATCTAATTTCACTCAACCGATTAGTGGACGTATCAGCCTTGTGAGGACAAACATCAACAAGAAAAAAGATTCAGGTCACATAAATTTTGATTATAATCCGAACACATTTTAAAAATATACTGCTAATGGGCTAGATGCCGCTTTAATAATTATTATTTGTTCGGTGTTTTACCCAAGAATAGAAGACTTACCCCCCTGACATTAACTTGACCAGGGGTTTACTTATAGAAAACTGTTCACAGACTATTTTTATACAGACCGTCATCGGCACCGCTAAAAACATCCCTGCAGCTCCCCAAATAGAACTCCAAATCATCAAGCACAAAAGGATTGTAACAGGATGTAGGCCCAGGCCCTCGCCCATAACTTTTGGTTCTATCACATTACCAATAACAAACTGCACTGCAGATGGGAGGATAAGAACCAAATAAAACTGGATACCAAACTCAAACTGCAAAAAGGCTACCGGTAAAGGCAAGAAAATCGCAATCAACGAACCTATGCTGGGAATGAAGTTAAGTAAAAATGTAAGGACTCCAAACATAAAAGCCAAATCCATTCCAATCAATTTGAGCAGGATTCCTACCATCAAACCAGTTGCAAGCGATGCTATCACTTTGGTCACAATGTATTTTTGCACGCTTTCTTCAATCTTCGACCTAACCTTGCTTTTACTAGCATTCATATCATGACCGCTAACCAAAAACATCAGATAGATGATTATTAAGAAAAACTGACCAATCACTCCAAAAGCTTCTTTTGCCATACCCTTGATGAAGTTAAAAATTGGAAGGTTTCGTAAATTTTTCTGGAGATTAGCAAATTCATTTCCCATATTGATCCCAAATTTTGCCAATAATTCACTAGCTTTTTCCACAAGTTGCGCTAAATTCTCTTGGTAAAGCTTGGTATCGGCAAGGAAGGTCTCAAGTGAAGATAATACTGTAATACTTAGAATACCAGTGACCATTAGACTAAGAATCAAAGCAAATAATAGCCCCAAGACCTGTGGTAGACGCAACTTGCGCTGGCTATAATCAACAAATGGAATGACTAAAAAATATATAAAAATGGAAATAACAAAGGGAATCAGAACACCCTTAAGATGAATGAGAGCAATGGTAACAGCTAAAGCTGTCAAAATCAACAGACAGGACTTGACGAGCCGATCATTCATGTGCGGATTCCTTATGGGAAAAATCAAAAACTGAGAGTCACAGACAGAATTCAGAAACCATTGTGGTTTGGCTTTTTGACAATAGCCCCCGATGAGGTAATTGCGAGCATTAAACTAAAATTTTCTGCAAAAAAATGTTCAAGATTAATATAACGACTACGAGCTTGATAGGCCCAAAATAGTTGCCTTCGTGGATGCCGATGCCGGATAAGTAATTTCAAAATATTTATTTCTGCGAGGCTTAGGTTGTGTTTTTCAGACTTCTCAAGCCAATTCCTTGAACTTTCTTTGAGTTGCTCGTCAAGCTCCTGGTGCTTCTTTCTCGCATCCATCAAGTCTACTTTTTGTGTTTCTTCCTCATATAGTTCTTGAAAATGATCCCAATTACTTGCAAGCAAGCTTAAACTCAAAATCCGTGATTTAAAATGTCGTAAAAGAAGTAGAACTTGATCCACAGGATGGGTTTCAACTAGAATTTTTGCTGAAGTAACGTTTTCTTCGACTTCATGATCATCGAGACTTCTTTTATCTAAGAAAGAGTCAAGTACCCGCTGCCAAGTTTGGGAGCTTTGCTCTGCACTCTTTTCATGCTCTTTTACCTCATGAATGACCTCAAGTTGTGCTTTATGATTGCGGACAAAAGGATAAACCACAGCATCATGAGAAGTCACATCTTCTTCATAACTAAGATGCCACCGGTCCATATCAAATTGAAAACCCAACCTCAATGAAGGATGAATTTGGTGATTTGCATCCTTATAGTGTGCCTTTACTAAATTTCTTTCAGCAAGCGAGTCAATGACCTCTCTTATTTCATCTTCTTCATAACCAATCAGCGAAGACAGCTCTGTTTCAGTGGTAATGATTTGATCTAAGCCTGAAACTGCACAATTCATCAGGTAAAGGATCACGCTATATTCGCATGGACTTAGGCGTGCCATCGCAAGTACCTTAAACCCAGATCCTTGAATAAATTGCGACATGCTCATAACCGACGCTCCCGTGTCATCCTATTTTTCAAAATAAGCCAACTGCTGGCCTGCAGTAACCTGGTCTCCTTCGGTTACCAGCACCTCTTCTATTTTACCAGACTTCATAGCCCTGACTTCAAATTCCATTTTCATTGATTCCAAGATAAAAAGTGCCTGGTCCTTACTAATATCCAAACCTGAGCTACAAGAAATCTTTACAACCTTACCTGGAACGGGAGCTTCAATGCCACCCTCATTGATTTCCGAGCCCTTTATTCCATCCCAGATACTTCTTACTAAGCTTCTTGTGTAACATATTCCTTCCAAATGGAGGTACCAAAATTCTCCTTTTTCGGTAAGGCAAGCTCCATAACGGATGTATTTCTTTCCTACTCCTTTTTCTTCGACGACACCTAATCCATAAATGAGGTCCCCTTCACCTATTTCTTGTTTCGGCAAGAAGCTTTGCTCAGTAACAACAAGATTTAATGTTTCATTGATCTTTGTTAGCCGGGGTTTTTTGGCAAACGCCTGCGATGTTATGCTGCTTACCTCTTGGGTGCCTAAAGAAAGTTTTGCTTTGCTTGCTTGCTTAGTTTGCTTAGCCTGTTCAGTCAAGAGGTCAAGAATTCCCTGAGCAAGATCCTCCGACCTTTGTCTCTTAGCGTCACTGTACTGGATCAAAGCCCCTATTTTATCTTCAATAAAAGCAGTATTAAAGGACTCACTAAGAAATGAGTTTTCATTTAGTAAGCTAACGAGAAATTCTCGATTATTTTCTGGGCCAAAAAACACCGTCTCTTGCAGACAGTGACTTAACTTGTTAATTGCTTCTTTACGAGTAGCTGCCGTTGCAATCACCTTTGCAATCATCGGATCGAAATCAGAAGTGATGTAATCCACCCCATCAAGCCCCATCTCCCAGCGTATCCCCTGCGCATGGAAGGGAGTAAAGCAATGAACAGGCCCTGGAGAGGGGAAAAAATTATTTTTTGGATCTTCTCCATAAAATCTAGCTTCAACGCTATGGCTTTGTGGAGTTTTTATATTTTTAGCCAGCTCACTAATATTCTCGCCCCCGGCAATACGCAGCTGCCAGGCTACCAAATCAAGACCAAAAACCTCTTCAGTAACCGGGTGCTCTACCTGCAGCCGTGTATTCATCTCCAGGAAGTAAAAAGCTTGTTCACTAGTTTCATCAGCTTTCGCATCGAGAATAAATTCAACGGTCCCAGCAGAGATATACCCAACTTCATGGGCAAGAGCTTTTGCACTTTCATGGAGCTTTTTGCGAGTATTTGGATGAAGCTTAGGAGCAGGAGCTTCTTCAATAATCTTTTGATGTCGCCTTTGCAAAGAACAGTCTCGGTCACCTAAAATCAGGACGTTTCCTTCTTGATCTCCTAAGACCTGCACTTCAACATGCCGTGAAGCTTCGATATACTGCTCTAAAATCAACGAGGAATCACCGAATGAGCTCAAAGCTTCAGAACTGGCTCTTGCCAAAGCTTCTTCGAGCTCAGCTAGCTTATGCACAAGCCGCATACCTTTACCACCACCTCCCATGGCTGCTTTTACCAAAAGAGGGAAACCAGTTTCGTTGGCGAAGCCTTGCGCTGTAGCTATAGTCTGCGCATCTAGATTTTTAATTCCTTTCAAACCCTGCGTACACGGTATATTTATAGCTTCGGCTATTCCTCTCGCTCTTGCCTTACTTGCCATCGTTGCAATGACCTTGGGACTGGGTCCGATCCATACAAGCCCTGCTTCCTGCACTTTTTCGGCAAAACCTGGATTTTCTGATAGAAAACCAAAACCTGGGTGCACAGAATCACATCCATACTGGCAAGCAAGGTCCACCATCAGTTTTTGGTTTAGGTATAAGTTAGCAGACTCTTGCTCGACTTTAATGAATTCATCCATCCACCTACGTAAGTAGTGGGGAGGTATGTCTTTATCAGAGCAGCAAACCGTTTGCATACCCAGTTCTTTCGCACTCTTGGCTATTCGACGCGCAATCTCTCCACGATTAGCAATAAAGACTTTTTTGAGCATAACTTATTCTTTCAATTTAGTTTCCAATCCTCAGCTAATTCATCTACCCAGCTTGCTTTCTTTTTAGCAAAAAAAGCTTCAAATCCTGCCTGGGCCTCACTTCCTTGCCTAGCCTTTGCAATACTCTTAGCAGTGGTATCACTTTGCTTAAAGTTAGATTCGGACAATATTTGAAATAGGTTTTTTAAAGATTTATGAGCCATGGGTCCACCCTGCAAGAGAAGACTCAACTCATCCTTTACTAGCTTATCTAAAGACTGTTCAGAACAGATCAAATCAATAAGACCATAATCACGAGCCTCTGAAGCACCGAAAACTTTAGCAGTCAATGCCAAACGCTTTAAGGGCCCAGGCAGCATCTTTTTTCCTAGGTAAGGAAGAATGACTGCAGGTAGTATTCCCATTTTAACCTCACTGAGGCAAAGCTTTGCACCCTCAGCACAGATAGCAAAATCGCAGCAAGCAATTAATCCAACCGCACCTCCAAAAGCTGCTCCTTTTACCACAGCAATAGTAGGAACCGGCAAGCGATGCAAAGCCTCAAACATAACTGTCATCTTCTTGGCTTCAGCATAGTTTTCTTCATAAGCAAGCTTAATAGAGTCTTGCATCCATTTTAAGTCTGCACCTCCCGAAAAGTGCTTGCCTTCACCCTTGAGCACGAATGCTCGGCAGTCTGGGTTTTGAGCAACTTCCTCCAAACAGCTAATAATCTGTTCTAAGATCTCGCCATTAAAAGCGTTAGCCTGCTCAGGCCTATTGAGCGCCATAACTGCTATCTTTGATTTTTCGCCTTGTTTACTTGAATCCCACCTAAGGCTTACAGGATGTATTTGACTCATAAGCTTTCCTTGGTCAGCTTTAATCTTCTTATCTTTTACAGGACTCCACAATATTCTTTGGAATCAGAAACCGCTGTCGTAAAATCGCCTGCGAAAAAGTCTTACCTTGGGCATCACTTCGAAGAGTGCAGCTCCCACCTCCACCTAAGCTCTGATCTAAGATGAAATTGAGACCGAAGAGATTATCAAGGCAATAACGCCTTACCCTACCCTCACATAGCTCTTGAAAAAGATCTTTTATGACCTGGGCAGTGAGGTGCTCTTTTATAAATTCATAAGCTGCTTCACTCCGAGCCAAAATACCAATATTAGCACTATCACCTTTGTCCCCACTTCGGGCTAAGCAAATATCATAAAGAGGTACTGCATTGGGGTTGGAATTAACCGTCAGGATGGTATCTAAATCATTTTCGACTCTTTCAGCTTGCTGCACATCAGCTAAAGACTCCTTAAATTGGCCCACTTGAGTATTGCTCACAGTTGCTTCTTCAACAAGTTTATCCTCAAATAGAGCTATTTTGGGGCTTGCTAGAGCCTTATCTATCAACGCTGGCCAATAGCTAACTACGGTCTGCACCTTAGGAACCCCTCCTAAAACAGCTACACCCGGTGGTCCACTTAAGATAAGAGAAGGAATCATCTTTGCAAAGGTTCTTAGAGCATCAAAGTCATGACTGCGGGCTCCAAGCCTAAGGATGATCTCGTTTGGATCTTGATCCTGCCCTAAAGATCGGTGGCATGCATTGTGACCCACGAACTCAGTAAGTTTTTGAGTGAATTCTTGATCACAGCGTTTCCAAAAAATATCAGCAAATGCTTTTGCTTTTTCTCTAGCATTAGGCCCCGAAATTAAAATAGAACCTATGCATTTATATCCATCTTCATAGGCCATCGAAACTTTGTATAATGGGGTTGGCTCATGACCTTTAATACCATCTACTTGGACACGATCTTTACCAATCTGAGCAAGCTTTATACTAGAGAAATCAGCAACCACATCAGGTGTCAAGTATGCCTTGGGGTTCCCCATCTCGTAGAAAAGTTGTTCCCTCACAGTATCTTCGGAAACGTAGCCACCACTGCCTTCATGTTTACTTAGCACAAATTGTCCATCAGGCTCAACTTCTGCAATTGGATAGCCCATCTGATTATAGTTATCAACCAAGTTCCAATCAGAAAAATTTCCCCCAGTAATTTGACAGCCACACTCCAGCATATGGCCAGCTATGATTCCAGCAGCAATCTTATTCCAATCCTTAAGATCCCATCCAAACTCGTAAATCATCGGAGCTACCGTGATACCCGTGTCAGTCACCCTTCCGGTTACAATAATATCTGGCTGCCACTTTTTAAGGGCCTCTACTACAGGGGCAGCTCCAAAGTAGATATTTGCAGCCTCAATCAAGTTTTCGACAGATGAAAAATCGTCTCCTGTTTCCATATTTTTAAACAGGGTGCCTTGCTGCTGTAACGCCTTGACTTCACCCAAGATATCGTCACCATGAACTACCGCAACCTTTGGATTTAATCCAAGCTTCCTACCTTCAGCAACGATAGCAGCAGCGCAAGCTTCGGGATTAATTCCACCAGCGTTAGTAATCACCCGGGTCTTATTTTTAAGGATTTCTGGCAAAACTCCAGCAATCATGGGAATAAAGTCTCGAGCGTAGCCTAAATTTGGATCTTTTGCTTGTTGCTTTTGGAGGATTGACATGGTGACTTCAGCGAGAAAATCCATTGTAATATAATCGAGCTTACCTCCTGCAACTTGCCTTTTTAAAGCACTTGGATCATCCCCCCAGTAACCACCTGCATTCCCTATTTTTAGGGTATTTTTTCTGCTCATCCCAACCTCCTTGATTTTATTTTGGCCTATCATACCTCAAATCACGGGACAATCATGCAAAGGAGTTAGATTTTTTTAAGCTACATACGGAAAATTCCAAAACGAGTTTGATCCCACTGGTGATGCAAAGTAGCTGCAAAAGATTGCCACAGATGATCCCGAGTAAACCTTGGATCTAGAACTCCATCATCCCAAAGCCGAGCAGATGAATAGAAAGCATGGCCTTCGTTCTCATACTTTTGCACGATAGGAGCTCGCATACTCTTTATTTCATCGGAACTCAAAGAACGACCCTCTCGTGCAAGTTGTTGCTGCTTTACAGTGACCAACACATCTGCAGCTTGAGGCCCCCCCATAACGGAAATACGAGCATTAGGCCACATATACATAAAACTTGGGTCATATGCTCGCCCACACATGCCGTAGTTTCCGGCACCGAAGCTTCCACCCACTACCAGAGTTAACTTGGGAACCGTAGCATTTGCGACTGCATGTACAAGCTTAGCTCCATGTTTGGCAATTCCATCGTGTTCATACTGCTTACCGACCATAAAACCAGTGATATTTTGCAGAAACAGTAAAGGTGTCCCCTCTTGGCAGCAAAGTTCGATAAAATGAGTAGCCTTCAAAGCACTCTCTGAAAAAAGCACACCATTGTTTCCAATAATACCAACTGGAATCCCACCTAAATGAGCAAAACCGGTCACTAAAGTAGTAGCGTAGTTCTTTTTAAATTCAAAAAATTCTGAACGATCCACAAGCCTAGCGATCACTTCTCTTATATCCACGAACTTGCTCAACTCAGTAGGTAGGATGCCAAGAAGCTCCGTAGGATCGTAAGCAGGATCTGCAGGCTTTTTCAGCTTTATTTGCTGTTGCTTGTAAGAACCTAGGTGTTCGATAATCTGCCTTAAAATGTATAGAGCATGTTCATCATTTTCTGCTAAGTGATCAGAAACCCCACTCACAGAGGTATGGACCGCTGCTCCCCCTAGGTCTTCGGCACTTACCTCTTCACCAGTGGCTGCCTTTACTAAAGGTGGTCCAGCTAAAAATATCGTTCCAGTGTTTTTAACGATAACGCTTTGATCGGACATGGCCGGGATGTATGCTCCTCCAGCGGTGCAAAACCCATGGACTGAGGAAATCTGGGGTATGGCTGCAGCACTCATTTGTGCCTGCATATAGAATATTCTGCCAAAATCGTCTTTATCAGGAAAAACTTCAGACTGCAGAGGTAAATAAGCACCTCCAGAATCTACGAGATATAGGCATGGAAGCTTATTTTTTCGAGCTATTTCCTGAGCCCTAAGGTGCTTTTTTACGGTAATAGGATAGTAAGTACCACCCTTAACAGTTTGATCATTCGCTACAATCATGCAAGGACGGCCATGGACCTGTGCAATTCCCGTAATGATGCCACCTGCTGGCACGAAGTCATCATAGAGTTTATATCCAGCTAATTGAGAAAGCTCTAAAAAGCTCGTATCTGGATCAATTAATTTCTGAATACGTTCTCTCGCAAGTAACTTTCCTTTTTTGCGCTGAGAAGCAGCGGCTTTTTCGCCTCCACCTTGCTCAATCGTCCCTTGCAAGTCCAGCAAACTAGAACACAGCTCACTATGAAACTGAAAATTTGAACGGTACTCTTGAGTCGTCGTTGAAACGTTACTTTTTAGCTGCATGCATCCGCTCCTACAAACTTTGTACAAGGGATTCATATCAAATTTTTTTAAATTACGCTCATGATTGATGAGATAAATTGACGAAGAAAAAACTGAGGAACCGAAGATCTATATGGCTTACACCGAAAAAGGTTCCATATCCTTCCACGAGTGGAGGTAAGAACCTTCATTTTTCATTAGCTGCTCCAAAACTCCAACCGTAACCTTAACGTCACCAATCGATCTATGCCTTGCTTCAAAACTAAGGCCATAATGCTCAGCCAACATATCCAAAGTTTTGCGTTCTAAGTCAGGAAGGAGCTCCCTGGCTAACTTTAAGGTACAAAACGATGGCCACTGGAGATCAATTCCTAAACGGTTTGCGTTGTTTCTGATAAAGCCCATGTCAAAGTTGGCATTATGTGCCACTAAGATACACCCATCAATAAACTTCAAGAAATCAGGGAGTACCTGAGCAATATTGGGCTTACCTTCAAGCATATCTGGAGTAATTCCCGATACTTTCTGGGCTTCGATCGGAAAATCGCGTTCAGGATCAAGCAAAGTCTCAAACTCCTCCATGACCTGGCCATTGCATATTTTCAAGGCACCAATTTCAACGATACGATCACCGACTGCATCTAAGCCCGTGGTCTCTAAGTCGAAGACAGCGAGGTTCGCACCAGAAATAGCCAGCTTTGGATCAGGGAAGTAGGTGATCGATCGTCTTAGACTTAAATCCTGAGATCCACCCTCATCTTTGCTGTCCTGTGAGGGAAAGAAGACATCGTTAAACATACTGTATTGCAGTAAGAAGTTACTCATAATAAAGACTACACATTCAATTAATCACTCATTAAAACTAGCCCACAAAGCTATCCTAACATTCCTCTCATCACAAGATGTAATTTTTATGCGTCATGGGTGAAATTTGGAGGACTAATTAAAGATGTCATGCACAGCCCTGCTGTCAAATCAGGTCATTTCGACTGAGATTTACAAATGGAGAAATCTTTAGAGTGGGGTATGTTTAATAACGGAATTCCTCGATTTCATTCGAAGGACAACTTATGGTTATGGGTCTTTTAGGGACAAGTAACCTCATTGACTAGAAGGAAAGTTGAAACGATAGCGAAAGCTCAGCACAACAACTAAAAAGATGCCCCCTAAACCCAATAAATGTAGCAGAGCTTCTAGCTCACCTTCCCACAATTTTTTCACATACTCTAAAAACCAGGCTATTGGCCAAAGTAGGAACCTGATTGCCGAGCGCAGAGCTTCTGAGTGAGACATGGGCTCTACCAGCTTAGGACTATGCTCGTAATAAAACTCCACCAAGTCCTGACCCCACCCATGTGGCATTAAGAAAGTATCGCGAAACCAGCGAAAAAGCCTCACCTCGTGCGCAAAGGGTGAGCCAAAAGCTGCACTCGCTATAAAACAACGCGGGTCACCTTCCGCTCCATCATCTTCACCATTGAGCTCTGTTAAGCTTATAGTTTCAATGGGAGTTACCGATTTACAGACTGTGCGCTTAGTTCCATCTTCATATTGCAATACGGCGATGTACTCTCTTTCCAAATCGAGTCCACTAACTACTGATGAAGCATTTGCTGCATTATTAATCTCAGTTTTAAAGAATGCTTCCTGGGTGACAGTGTCTTCCTGGGAACTTTTGATAAAAAAATCATTAGATTCAGCTTCTTCACACGTAATACAGGTATCATTTCCTTCACTATAAGAAAAAAGGCAATTAATATCGGAATGTTCGCCTGATTCATTGTTTACCAATGCTCCCGCAATAGGTAGAGCATCGGCCTCTGTTCGCGGAAAAACCATAACCAATACATTTCTAGGGCGAAGTGAGCGTGGTTCCTCCCCAGCGTTTTCAGTATAGGAAACACTTTTATTGCCTGCCCAGTTCACCCGAACCCCTTTGTGAATCGCTAAAACCTCAAAGTCCGAGGGTGCTTCGTTAGGAACTGTGGTTAACAAACCGAGCTTTTTTTCTGCACTATCTACGGTATTGTTGTCGGAAAAAAGAAACTTTAGCTGGGTACGAATAGTATTCCCTTCGTCTTCAAACAATTGCTTAAGGGTACGATCAATTTCAACCGTACTGGTCGTATTATTATTCACCTCGATTGAGTAATAAGCTTTGTACTTGCTTGTAGAAATCTGTTCCCTGTATGGCACTTCAATGTGCTCATAGAAAAAATCGGCATTGACCCCTGATCCAGGGTTTTGGGTGTTGTTGCTGCCAATGATAATAGGGCTGCTAGAATTCGAATCAAGGATGTACACCTGCAGCTTAGCAACCAACATGGCCTCATCTTCACCAATTTCCTCCAAGGTCCCTTCTACAGTTGCCGTGATCCGTAAACTCTGCTTGTCACGGCTAACATAGCCATCAAACTCAAGCTTCGCTGCTTCAAGCGAGGGTCCTTTTATAAGCGCCGATATTACGCTCACCACCACCAGAAAAAACTTTCTCTTAAACGTCATATCAAGCCCTCTAAGTAATGACCTTGTGCACCTAGCTAGTGCTAATTTCAGGAGTAATGTTTATGATCTCTTGATATTATAGCGTGTCCCTGATAATGGTGGAGATGCCTCCAATTAATATTCTGATATTTAGGGGTTTTTTCCTATCGAACAGATTTCTTGACTCCATTCCTATTTAATTTCTGGTAAGGAAAAAAAAAATATGATATAGGTTTTCGATTCCAATATTCCGCTGGAGTTTGGCTTCGTTAATTTGTAAAAAAATATTTGATTCTTACTGGAGAATCCATGGCAGTACATATTAGATTGCAGCGCAAAGGTAACACTCATCGTCCTTTCTACCATTTGGTAGCCACTGATCATCGCAACCCTAGAGATGGACGCTACATCGAAAGGCTTGGCTACTACGATCCTATGGCTAACCCTTCCATTGTTGAACTCAAAGAAGATCGACTTCAACATTGGTTCGGAAAAGGTGCACAACTAACTAAGGCAGCAGAAAAGCTTGTGAAGATTAAGAAATTTAATCTAGAGCGCGTTAAGACTCAAGCTGCTGTCAGCAAGTAAAACTAGATTAGTTCGGCCTGCCCAAATGACGACCAAATTAACCACATCAAATAAAAAGTGGAAAAAGATTGGTAAGATTGGCAAAGCTCACGGTCTTAAAGGAGCTTTCTATCTTGGCGGTAGAAGCAACTTATGGACAGATGATGATGCTTCTCTGATGAGTGTCGGAGTTGATCCTAAATCCGGCATTCAATCACTACTTTCAGGTCGCCAGGTTTTAAAAGGTAGACTCATTCTGAGTTTAGAAAGCTTTTGTGACCGCACCAGCCTCGAAGCCCATCATGGAATGGATTTATGGTGTCTGGAACAAGAATGTAAACTTGAGTTTGATTATGAGCAGCTTGTTGAGTTTAAGGTAACGACATCCTGTGGACAGACCATTGGTAAAGTTAATGAGTTTTATAATTACGGCGCTTCTGACACCATTGAAATTGTCAACCAAGAAGGATCCGTTCTAGAACTCCCCTTCGTTGAAGCGTTCGTTGCAGAGATTGATCATAAGTCTTCTGCAATACGACTTTGCATGAACGCTGAGGCCTTTACAGATCTCTGGCAAAACTCATAAGCTGGAGGTCCATATGCTCAAGCTTGCTTTCATAAGCATTCATCCTGAATTTATCAATGGGTATAGTTCATTTGGAGTTTTTGCTTCAGCTAAAAAGCAATCATTAGCACAAATAGACGTGCTCAACTTAAGAGACTACGCCAAAGACCGGCATGGAAGCGTGGATGATCGCCCTTATGGAGGCGGTGATGGCATGGTCCTACGACCTGATATTCTCGCTAGCAGCATCTGCAACCTGCCTTATGAAAAGCCTCTCGTCGTCTTTACTTCTCCGTGTGGCAAGCCCTTCGAACAAAGTGATGCCAGTCGGCTCTTGGCTTTGAAAAGGCCTCTTGCCTTTGTATGCGGCAGATTCGGAGGCTGTGACCAGAGGTTCATCGACCACTATGTGGACGAAGAGTTTTCTTTGGGTGACTTTGTAATTTCTGGAGGCGAATTACCATGCCTGACCATCGCAGATTCTATCCTGCGTTTGATTCCAGGAGTCTTGGGACACAAAGAAAGTGCTGCTTGTGACTCCTTTGGCTCAGCAATGAAAAACCAATTGGAAAGCCCTCAATTTACTCGCCCCTTAGAATTTGAGGGCACTGAGGTCCCCCAAGTCTTAAGATCCGGTAACCATAAGGAAATCGATGATTGGCGTAAAAGAAAGTCTCATCAGCTTACACGCCACCTTCGACCTGACCTTGTTCCTAATACATCCTTAAAGCTATAGCTTATTCAGTGACTTAAGAGATTCTGTAAATATTTGGGTGAGTTCACCGAACTAATAAAGGAACCATAGTCATAAATTTCAGCTAGGATATATGGTCTTGGAAAATTCTAAAACAAAGTACGGGTACCAGGCGATCAGTCAACACTACCCTAATCTTTTGTCTACTTTAGAAGAAGGGGACCCTTTATTAGCCCAAAGTCTCCATGGGCAAGCTATTCCTGCAAATAGAATTAGCGACAAATCTAAAACTGTCGCCTTGACACTTTGCTTTATATTTGGGCTTTTTGGAGCTCATAGATTCTATGCCCACCGCAATGTTTCAGCGGTATTTATGGTCCTAAGCTTCGGAGGCATGGGCATCTGGTGGGCTTTCGATTGCTTCCTTGTGGTTTGCGGACAACTTAAAGACGAACGCGGCAGATACCTCTTAGATTAGTTACAAGATAATTCTAATGGATACTCAGGTTTCTCCTTGATTCTTACTCCACTGACTTATCCAATCGACGATGCTCTCTTCGGTTATTTTTGCAAACAAAGTCGTGAAATGTGTTTCACCATTAATCAGGATTAAACGTGAGCCAGGTATAAGATGATGAAAGATCCTTCCATGAGAACTGCAGGCAATATGATCTCTCTCACCATAACAGAGCAAGACCGGTACCCTTATCTTCATAGCTTTATCCCGTAACTTCATTACATCGAAAGCATAGGAAACTGCTTCCACGTAAGAAAAAGCATGAGCCTTATCAACTGCAGACTCTATCCTAATCGGATAAGACTTACGTTTAAACCCCCCTATAGCAGGCATCAAATGAAAAAGCCCATAAAAGGGGAACTGTCTCATAAAACTACCTCTAAAGACACTTCCTAGTTCACTATATGGAAAAGAGCTTAACTGATTTAGATGCAGTGGTGTTGAAATCAGAGTTGCACTACAAAATCTTGAATCAGTGCGATTTGCAAGAAAATCCAATACCACTCCGCCTCCTAGGCTTTGACCTACTAGATGTAATTGGGAAGCTGCTGAAACAAAATTCACCTGATTAATTAACTCGTCGAGGCATTCGCTAAGCAGGTTTGGATCGAGTTTGGTAGTACTGTGAACCCCATGCCCATCTAAATCGATGCTTAAGACTTGAAAACCATGAGATAATAGTTTTAAGAACAATGAAATTTGCGGATATAAGGCATCATTTCCAGTACCATGTAAGTAAATAACTGTCTGATTTCCCTGCTTGCTCGGCCGCAGCCACCATCCACTCGTTATTCCATTGACTCTGGTCCTTTCAAAGCTGATTCGCTCACAAATAAAGTTAAAATCTGCAAAAATCTTTTTCGCACGACCTTCCAAAGTTAAGCCCATCGTCAAGACCCCTTTATTATAAAGCGCTATAATCACTACTATTAAAGATCCTCTGTATTCTATCTTAGCTCTTAGATTCAATATTATGAATGATTTAGCCGATCGTGAGTCTGAGGCAACAAATCAGGATAGGAATCTTGAAGTGACAGAGAACTTGGCAGAAAGTTCACACCCAAAAAAATTAGGTAATTATCGAATTATCGAGGAAGTCGGTTCGGGTGGTTTAGGCCGAGTATTTAAAGCGATAGATGAACGTACCGGTAAAACCGTAGCTGTAAAGATTCTCCACCAAAAATTCACTCGCAACAAAAAGTTTTTGGGTATCTTTCACCGTGAATTACTTATTATGTCAGGACTTCACCACAAACATATTGTGAGTTATCTTGATAGCTTTTTTCAGCCTCCGGAATGCTACATCATCACAGAATTTGTGGAAGGGTGGTCTGGTCATGGCTTCCTGAGAAAAGTAAAAAGAATGCCCCCGCTGGTTGGCCTCTCTATCCTCATTGATATGCTGCAAGGAATTGATCATTTGCACCTGCACGATACCATTCATTCAGATCTCTCAGCTGCTAATTATATGATTGATAAAGATGGCAGAATATATATCACTGACTTTGGCCTTTCTTGCCAGTTGGATGTTGAGGACTACAAGAATTATATGATCGGAACTCCCGGTTATTACTCTCCAGAACATATCTCTGAGAATCCAATAGTTCCCCAAACAGATATATACTGTGCAGGGCTATTACTTTATGAAATGCTTACAGGGGAAAAAGCTGTTGTCGCTTCAAATGACCGTCATGAAGTCATGGCAAATATGAGACGCATTGATTTTTCTCGAGTTCAATGTAGCGAATATAAAATGCAGACGATGATTCGTAAACTGCTGAAATCTTGTCTACAATTTCAAGCTTCTAAGCGTTTCCAAAATGTCGAAACGGTAATGTATCGTTGTTACGAAATTCTGAAGCGCTATGAAATCAGGTATTCACGCCATGCGATAAAAAAATTCCTCATTGATGCAAAGCTCATAGAAGGACCTCTTAACGGTCACAATCAGAATATTTACACAGGTTTTGTAAACCAATGAACTCATTGGAAATCATCACTAACAGCAAAAATCTTCCTGAAGCAGTTAAAGGATTTACCCATTTCATGGGTTGGTCTACAAAAGTCTCGGTTCAAGGAATTAAGTCAAATTTTTCTGTTGTGAAAAATGACCTTATCATCACCGGAGATGAAGAAGACGAAAACATTGATATCGAAAAAATTTTAGAGCGGATTAGAAAAAACAATCCATTTAAACCAATTGTCATAATTTCTACAAACCCTTCAGCTAAGCTAGAAAATAATTGTTTCAAGCACAAGCCAGTTTTTTTTTGTAGCTGGCCATTCAATAGTAAAAATTTTATTGATCAGCTAATTGCAGAAAAAGATGCGTATGAAGGCTCAAAATCTGCCGGTACTAAATTAGATAAAGTTTATGCCCTACTTGACGCAGGCAAGCCTGCTGAGGCCAAAAATACCTTGGGAGAGATTGCATCCCTCATTTCTTCTTCAAAAAAACATACACTGCTTGCAAAGTGTTTTTTGTTGGGAGGAAAAGCTGAAATAGCTGAAAGGGAAGCACATAAAGCCTGTAGCTATGATCGAGACAATATTGAATCTTGTGAAATTTTAGCTCGAGCGAAAGCACTAAAAGGAGATTATGCTGAGGCAATTGCTACATTAAATAAAAATGAAAAGCTAATCAATAACAACCTCGAATGCACCTTGCTTCATGCTGACTTAAACTTTGCAGTTGGAGAGCTTATAGAATCTAAAAAATACTATATCAAAGCCACTGCCATTGACCCAAAATCAGCTGATGCTAAAAAAGGTAAATATATTCTAGGTATTATTGATGGCAGCATTAACTCTGTAAAAAGTAGTGAAAAAGATAAGACTAAAAAAACTATTGAACTTGCAAAAGTTTGCAATTCTAAGGTAGTAGCTCTGGTCAGAGCAAAGCAGTTTGATTTGGCAGAAAAGCTTTATCAAAATACCATCAAGATAATTCCTGATAAAAGACTAGAATATAAGCTATGGATGAACCTAGGCTTATGCATGAAAAAAGCTAAAAAATACGAAAAGGCAAAAGAGGCTTCGAAATAGGCAAAAGAAAAAGTCCACCAGGCTACACTCGATTTGATGAGCAGATTGATTCGTTAGAAAGTGATTCTTAAGCTCTTATTATGTATTTTTAATTAGATCTGATGCATCAAAAATCTTATTTGCATAAGTACTGTCTAGACCAAAGCAACAAGTGAATGGTTCCTTATCTTCTGTCTCAAATACCACTCGACAATAGTGACCTGGATTTTTCATTAAGTAATGAATGCTTGAACTACTTGAAAAGCTACAATGAAATATATTTTGAAAAAAATAACCTGTTTCTTCGGAAACTTTCTTTTGGCTTCCTTGAATTTGATTAACTAGCTCTCCAACTGCGTCTACTAGCATAGCTTGGGTAAGCTCATCATCTCCACAAAAAAGCATTTTCTTAGCAAACTCTCGCGCTGTCATCTCTGGTATATCAATAGCTAATAACTGGCATCTAGGACCTAATCTGTAGAAAGATCCTCTAAAATTGATTTATGACAGAGTTTCCGATGATTTTAATTATGTAAAAAAAATCACGGCGGTGTCGGTGTCTATATTTACCGCCAACACAATGCCGATCTT
>JBGCDR010000075.1:0-4896 GCA_045105515.1 Oligoflexales bacterium | reverse complement strand
TAATCATAGCATGTTGATATTACATATATATTATATGGCGGTTTTTTCTGTTTTTACATCATATCTTTTGCGGTTTCAGTGATTATACATGGAAAGTAGGTGTTAATGGGAGCTTAATCTTCGTCTTGCCAGTAAATATAATAATGGTCTCTGATTACCACAAGATAGTAGATTTTTATTTTTGCCTCAATAATGGTTCTTGATTATCCGAAGACTATTACAGTTGAGAAGGAGCTAAAATTCGGCAAACTAAAAAAATCAATTAAAATCTTGGGTTCTCAACTCTGTCTGCCAATAATAATGTGCTGAAAGATACAATTTAGTAGCTTTACTTAGTCACCGAACAGTTGAACAAATTATGAATGAATTGCATATACACAGAGGAATGAAATGAACGGATTTTTCGAAACTATGAACATAGATTTAATTGAAGGCAGAAGGGTAGGGAGGCTCAACTTTTTAATTTATAGCATCTTAGGAGTCTTAGCTTTTATCCCTTTCGCAGTCTTTATTTTTATGACAGGAGCGCCATCAGTAGATGAGCAGCATATGAGCAATATTCAGATTTTTTTCTTTGTTTCTTGGAATATTGCCTATTTTGTATTTTCACTTAGACTACTTCAGTGCCGCGCAAGAGATTTAAATTTAGGTTTTGCTATCATGATACTATTGCTAATAATACCATTTATTAACTTAGTGTTAAACTTAATGATGGTCTTTAAGAAAGGGACTCCGGGTACTAATAATTTTGGTACAGACCCGCTGGAAGTGCTAGAAGAAAACACGCCCTTATCATCTCCCTAATAAATATTTCTGCTAAATTACCATCTTTTTGGCTCCTGGATACTTAGATGGAGTTCATAGCTTAACTATAATGCGTTGGGCAAGATTCTAATTGCATTAAATCTTGTTACTTAAAATAAATGCTAGTGCTTTCTTTCCTTGTGTAAGAGTAAGCTTGCCACTTGAATCTCCTAGTTGACCAATGCGTTCAGTCCCTACTAAAGCATTTGATTTACTAGCATTGGGGTTATCAGTATATAAAAATAGGTTATTCCTCCCCGTCCAGGGAGTCCTGTAATAAACTAGGTCAATTTCCATCTTTGGATATTTTAATGACAATTTTTTAGCTTCTTCTAAAAATAGTCTGGAAACTGTTCTGTGTGTTTGGTGGGAATCAATTGGATTAGGTATAAAAATGACAAGCTGTCCATCTTTATGGATGGAATTTACTAATCCCTGCCCAAGCGAGAAAGCAACCTTTTGATGATCTTTTTCTGAGGGAATACTTTTTTGCGTATAAAAATCTAAATCTAAAGATTGAAGTCTAACTTCATTAGCTAAATGTGCTAGTGCTTTACCTGATTCAAACTGTCTGATTGCTCCCCTTAGTTTTGGATCTGTGATCCTTCCATCAGTGTCTGCGCTTATTCTTGCTTGTTTTATCAATTCAGGGTCTGGGCTAGGGTGCCTATTTAGATCTGACAAGTTAACTGGAGCACGATTTCCCGATGTTGCATTGAGGACTACTGGGGTATTGCCCAGCTGATCTAAACGTTGAATGAGGCCTCCACAACCTATTTCAGCATCATCAGGGTGTGGTGAAACAATGACTATTTCGTCTCTTTTTTTCCAAGGAAAACTAAATTGGTCTGGCCTTTTATGTTTGTAAGTGAGGCTTGCATTTTTGAGTGAATAGTATTTGAAAGCTTCTACTCCCATAGCCTCTTCAGGCACTGGATGGTTTTGAGCCTCTAAAACCACCTCAAATTCTTTGGCTTTTTCGTATGCGATATTTTGAAATTCAGTTCGGCTCAGCTGAGAACTATGGTTTAATAATGCCTCTCTTTGCTTATCGAGTTGGGCTTGAGTCATACCAACCAAGACATTACTCCCAGATATTGTCCCATAGTCTGTTTCATATCTTATGAATTGTAGTTTCTTTCCTTTGGTAAGATACTCATCATGAAGCAGTCTTTTTAGGGCGGAAAATTTAGCAAATTGCTTGGATGTGTGCGGAAGTACGATTAATTCAGGTTCAATGATATTTATTTGCTTTTGGAGATCCTTTTGAGTTAATTTCAGATACCTTGTTTCTTCAGGGAGAAAAGTAGCGAACAAGTCTATGTTTGGCCAGGAATCAGCATCTTGGATGACAATTGCTTTGGTTTCTGGTTTAACAATAAAGTATCCAGTATCTTCACTGTGATTTTTATATAAGCTAGGAACCCAAAGCTGTGTATTGGTTGGGTAGGGCTTATGGGGATTACTAACATTTTCTTCATGGTAGCAGTCTTTAGTCATCATAATAGTAACCTTATAGTCTGCAAGCTTAAGCAATGATGCTGGGATTCTATAGTTAGGCTTCGATGTTAAGAGGCTTTCAATAGCTTCTTTCTTACTAGGGTCGTTTGCCATAATGATAATGCGGTCGCTTGCTAATATTTCTTTGAAACCAATGCTGATAGCATATTTTGGAACCTGCTCGATCTTGCCATTGAAAAAGCGTTTGTTAGCATTGCGTGTTCTGTGATCTAAGGGTACCAGCCGTGTACCAAGGTGTCTTGCTAACTCTTCGCGGTCTTGTTCACTTGTTTCGCGAAATTCTTCCGTGAAATCGTTGAATGCAATGTGAGCAGGACCTCTCCCAATACCACCAAATAAAATGACTCTGGTATTATTAGAAGCTTGGAGCTTAGCAATTTCTTCGCCGTATTTATCGATAGAATTTTGAATTTGAGTCTTAGTACCAGAGAAGTTAGGTATTTTCATATGAGATTGAGGGATGCCTCTTGGTTTATCTATTAAATACTGATAAAAGTGCTTTTGCATGAAGGCGAAGTAACTGTTAGGATCATCACCGGAAAGGCCTGCATATTCATCCATATTAAAAAATATGACATTACTAAAATCAATGAGACCTTGCTCCCACTTTTCTATCAGTTTTTGATAAAAAGGGATTGCTGTGCTCCCTGTAGGAACAATCATGACTAGAGTTTTATTTTGTTTTTTACTTGCCAAGGTCTCTGCAATAACGATATTAGCGGCCTGATTTGCTAATGCATCTTGATTTTCATACTGTTTAAAATTTAGAGCCATCGCAGCTGATCCGCTGAACCAAATCATTATCAATACGATACATTTTAATTTTACCATTTTATGACCTTGGTTTGTTTATGAAAGCAACACAGATTCACGCCAGTGTTATCAGATTTTTGGAGGGAATTCTAATCTTTATTTAATTGCTTTTTAAATAGCTCAATACAAGGCAGGATTATTTCTATTGTTATTGCCAACTGATCTTCACCGTTAACTTTTCTGTTCCTTTGACGATGAATGAGCTAATGGGCTTCAAAGGTTCCATAATTCTTATGCATTTGATTAGTGGTAACAACTCCTCAAGAGCTATTTTGGCTTCCATACGCGCAAGATGTGATCCAATACAGGTATGGACTCCGTGTCCGAAAGATATGACTTTGCTGTGATCACGGTTTAAGTCAAATTGGTCAGCATTCTTGAATACTGTCTCATCACGGTTCCCAGACGCAAGTAAGAGAGTTAAGTGCTCTCCTTCCTTAAATCTATGCCCATCAATTTCGTAGTCTCTAGTTATGGTTCGGGGAACTCCAAGTATAGGACCATCAAATCGTAGTAATTCTTCAACAAATCTGCTTAGCAATGAGATATCTTTTTGGAGCTGAACCAGTAGTCCTTCGCTATTAGCTAAAACGATTAGAGCAGAATTGAGTAGGTTTGTCGTAGTCTCATTGCCAGCTACTAGGAAAAGGCGTGTCATGGAATAGAGAAATTCTGGAGTTACCATGTCTTCTTTTTCACAAGTAGATATGATTAAAGAAATTAGGTCATCGCCAGGCGAGTGAAGCTTATGTTCTATGATCTGTTCAAAATATTTGGCAAACTCTTCTTGATTACGCACAAGATACATAATCTTTTTTTCTCTATCCTCAGAAAGTGGTAGTTGAGATACTGGTGTTAAGGCAAGTAATCCATCAGACCATGCTTTGAATTTCTTATGCATGCTCGAATCCACACCTAATATTTCTGCTATTATCTCAACAGGAAAAGGAATGGTAAAATGTTTGGCTAAGTCAAAGGCTTCAGAAGGCCGGCTTAAACGATCTAAAAAATTAAGACAAGTTTTCCTTAATCCATTTTCAAGGCTTTTTAAGTATTTCGGCGTGAAAATTTTGGCCAAAGGCCTGCGCATTTTGCTGTGGATTGGAGGGTCCAAAGCAATGAGGCTTTTCTGAAGACTAAAGCGACGAAGCTGGGGCAGCAAGATATCGGGTCGGTTGTAAGCAGCTGATGAGAATACTTCGGTATTCTTAGCTATTTCGACGATATGGTGATAGCGAGTCACACCCCAATATCCGAGGGGTTCTAATTTACAAATCGGTTCAAATTCCCTTTTGCGTTTTAGAATAGGATGGGGGTTTTTTAGGAATTCTGAATCGTTTAAATTAATCATATTAAAGCTCTTTAATTATCCAGCTAAAAAATAAGAATTTCTTCATCTAGTTAAAATAGTTCAAATCAGAAAAAATTTAATCACAAAGGTATGGCAAAAGGTTATCAAACTTGCAGTACTCGGTAAAGCTTTTAGCGAAGGATACGAATTCTTATATTTTTTGTCCGAGCAGTTCCATGGTTTTTATAATAAATTCTTGATTTTTTTTCCATGCGAGCTCTGCAAAAATCCCTCTTATATTTTTCTTCCAGAATATAAATCGTTTTTTCATAGGTGACCGGGATTTTTACACTTAATTTCGTCATGTTATCGCCGATAGAGCTTTTTTTTGAGTGGTCATCCGACTCTTAGAATTGGGATCACAATAAGTCCTTATCAACAATAAGACCGATTCATTCACTGTATGT
>JBGCDR010000074.1:0-72826 GCA_045105515.1 Oligoflexales bacterium | reverse complement strand
TCTAAAGATCGGCATTGTGTTGGCGGTAAATATAGACACCGACACCGCCGTGATTTTTTTTACATAATTAAAATCATCGGAAACTCTGTCATAAATCAATTTTAGAGGATCTTTCTACAGATTAGGTCCTAGATGCCAGTTTCAAGCATATTTTGAACATCTTTGGATTTTTGTTTTAGCTGTACAGTTCTCTCTTGCACTTTTTTTTCAAGGTTTTCTGAGTAATCAAGTATTTTTTTGTCTCTTGTAAGAAGTGCCGTTCGCATGGATTCGAGGCTAGATGCTAAAGAACCTAATTCATCCAGACGTTTCAACAAACCAGAATTTTTTAACGATTCCGATGAAAAACTGAAATCTTTGTTTTCAGGGTTGAAATTATGGGCCTCAATTTTAAGTCTTTTTAGAGGATTTGAGACTAATTTTTTTATGAAGAATAGAAAGATTAGCCATAATGCTAGAGTTTTTATTACAGAATTTAGAATGATAAGAAAGAACCCATACTTTACACGATTAAAAACCACGGAAGAACCAGAGTATAAATGAGTATACCCTACTAAATAAGTCTCATCATCTTCTTCATTAAAATAAAGAATGGGAAATTTTACTAACAGTAACTGGCCATATTCATCATTCAATTGACCTTGTTCTCTATCTTCCTTTTCTCCTTCCTCATTGTAAAAAACAACCTTTTCTTCATGATCATTAGTCATACCAATGAAGAATTGCTCCTCAATTTTTTGAGCATTGTAATCAACGATTTTGATATTTTCTAATTGAGCATCATTTACTATATGAGGGGCAATACCATCAATTCTGACACCAACAATGGAATCAATTTTATTCATTCCAATCAAAGATTGTCTAAGCGCATCGTCATCTAAATTCCACATGGACACAGCTATAGCAGGTTCGAAAGTTTTCCTAAACCCATTTAATTCTGATGTAATATTATCGGAGACGTGGTTAAACTCAGAAATTAATTGCCACACAGTCAAAAAAACCGTGACAAGTGTGTAAAGGCCAGCAATGTATTTTAATAAAGTTACAGCAAGGGAGCCGGTTTTCGCCTCCTTTTTTTGAATTTTTTGCCCAGCATCGTCCATAGAGTCTCAATATTTTGAGAAAACATAATTAGACTAAAAGGATATCGGTGCTAGGGGAGAATTCTTAAAATAGATATGAACTGATAGGAGAGTTGCCTACAGATTACCTTCGAAGTATCAGCTCAAAATCAGACAATTTTAGCTGAAAGTAAGTCATGCAGCCTTACTAGACCTAACAATTTATCTTGCTCATTCGTTACGAATAAAGAGGTAATTTTATGTTTTTCCATAATACTAATAACATCTACAGCTTTTAAATCCACTGGCACCGTTTTCGGACTTGAATTCATAAGTTCCGCTGCATGCATGTTTAATGCACTACCGCCATACTTGAGCAATGCTCGTCTTAAGTCACCATCTGTCACAGAGCCTTCAATTTGGCCACCACCATTTGTCACAGCAACAATCCCAAAGTTACGAGAGGTGACAGCTTTAAGTACTGTATGGAAGTCCGCATCAGGCAGAACCTTAGAAATGGCGTCTCTACTATGCATCAATTCCTCCACTTGCACTAAGGCTTTGCCTAGACTACCACCAGGGTGTAACTGGGCAAAATGTTCCTCTTTAAAACCCCTAGCTTTCATCAAGGCGACCGCAAGAGCATCCCCTATTGCCAAAGAAACCGAGGTCGATGATGTTGGAGCCAAACCCAGAGTATCTGCTTCCTGAGTAATACTTGCATCAAGCAACTCGTCCGTTAGTTCAACTAAACTAGAATCAAGCTTACCGGTAATTCCAATAACTTTTAAGCCGAAGCGGCGAGCAAACTTGCAAACAGCAAGAACCTCGCGAGTTTCTCCTCCAAATGCAATTGCCAAAAGCATATCGTTGTGGTTAATCATCCCAAAGTCACCGTGAAGAGCTTCTGAGGCATGTAAAAAAGTTGCAGGAGTTCCTGTGCTTGATAAAGTAGCAGCCACTTTTGCCGCCACATGTCCCGATTTTCCAAGAGCAGTAACCACCACCTTGCCAGAACAAGACAATATCATTTTAACAGCTGTCGAGAACGATATGCCAAGCCTACAACCCGCTTCCCTGATAGCGTCACTTTCTTTTAGAAGGACTTCTTTGCCCCATGCAAGCAATTCATCCTCACACAGAGAATGGGCATCAAATGGTGCTGTGCTTACAACAGCCCCTCCGAATCTAGATCTAGTCTCTTCGTTTTTTTGCATGAGCAATTAATTCCCTAAATAGAGGGTGTGATTCCATAGGCTTGCTCTTAAGTTCTGGATGAAACTGACAAGCCACAAACCATGGATGGTCCTTAACTTCCATAATCTCAACTAATAGACCATCTGGGGATAAACCACTAAAGCAAACTCCATTATCACTAAATACTTGCCTATAAGCATTGTTAAACTCATAACGGTGCCTATGACGTTCAGAAACCTCATTTTTTTGATAAGCTGAAAAAGAGTTTGATTCTACAGTGAGCTGGCAGGGGTATGCACCTAGGCGCATTGTTCCACCCATTTCAGTGACTTCTTTTTGCGAGTCCATTAGGTGAATAACTAAATCTTGTGCCTTTGGGTTAAACTCAAAGCTATTCGCATCGTTTTTTCCTATCACATTCCTAGCAAATTCTATTGCAGCTAATTGCAGTCCCAAACAGATTCCTAAAAAGGGTATACCCTGCTCACGAGCATATTGAATAGCCTTTAACTTTCCTAAAATACCTCGACCACCAAAACCGCCGGGAACAATAATTGCGTCAAAACGACCCAAAGAAGCATCGCAAGGTAAAGTTTCAATCTCTTCCGCATCTAAGTACTCGATCTTAACTTCACATTTATTCGCTATCCCAGCATGAATTAAAGATTCATCTATTGATTTATAGGAATCAACAACATCGGTGTATTTTCCAACGATGCCTACTTTAGTAAGCCCTTTAGGGTTTTCTAACCTATCAACAATCTCATGCCATTCCCGAAGGTCTGGTTGCCTAGTCCAAATGTTTAACCGGTCAACAATAGTCTGATCAAGGCCCTGTTCGTGCATGACAAGAGGTAATTTATAGATGCTATCAATGTCTTGGGCCTCTATAACGTGATCTTTAGGAACATTGCAAAACAAGGCTATTTTCGCAAGAAGTTCATCTGAAACGGTTCTGTCTGCTCTGCATACCAATATGTCTGGCTGAATACCAATCGACCGCATTTCTTTTACTGAGTGTTGAGTAGGCTTTGTTTTTAATTCTTTTGCAGCAGCAATATAAGGGACAAGAGTTAGGTGGATACATAACACATTTTCAGCCCCGAGATCATAACGAATTTGTCTTATAGTCTCCAAATAAGGTTGCCCCTCGATATCCCCAACAGTACCTCCAATTTCAATTATGGAGATATCAGCACCTTCCGAGGCTCTAAAAATATTTTCTTTAATTTGACTGGTAACGTGGGGCACAACTTGAACAGTTCCACCAAGGTAGTCGCCTCTGCGCTCCTTCGCAAGAACTGCGTCATATACTTGACCCGTTGAAAAACTATTATAACGATTTAAATTAGCGCGGGTAAACCGCTCATAATGACCGAGGTCTAAATCAGTTTCAGCTCCATCCTCGGTAACAAAAACCTCTCCATGCTGGATTGGGCTCATAGTCCCGGGGTCGACATTAATATAAGGATCAGCTTTACTTAAACTAACCTTAAGCCCCCGTTTCTCTAATAAGGCTCCCACACTAGCTGCGATGATACCTTTTCCTAAAGAGGATACCACTCCCCCTGTTACAAAAATAAACTTGGTATGATGCCTAGAAGTTGACATAAAAAACACGCTTAAATTTTAAGATTTGACAATGATCGGGTGATAGCATGAGAGACCCGAGCTAACTCGGAATTACATCCTAGTTGGATCGAGGAAATTGGTCAAGTTTGCAAATGTAATATCCTAAAATACTGGCTATTTATCTTGTTACAACAATACCGGTAATTATGGCCAATTGGTCAATTTTTCAGTAGGTTTACATTCATCTCCATATTTATAATACGGCAGCTAAATGGTACAATGGTTGGAAACGATCCTCTACTAAACCAACCTCTAAAGTGCTCGATTTTAATCGATGGATCGACTAAGGGCTCGCAATGAATGATCTTTTAAAGGTCGGCATATACTTTACCGCAATACTAATCGCAATTGATGCATTCGCAAATACAGCCAGAGTAAAAAGAATACTTACGAAGAAAAAGTTAGTACTAATTAACGCGGGTAGGGAAGATGGCTTAAAAACGGGTTCAAAAATATGCTTCTATAGAGGAAGTAAGAAGATTGCTTGTGGTCAGGTAAACAGAATAAGGCCAAAAAAAGCTCTCATAAAAGTTAAGAAAATTAAAAAAATAAAACAAGGTTATTTAGCAAAGTTCAAGTTAAAAATGAAAAAGAAACGATACAACAAGTCTTCAAGAAATTATCGAACTGAGTCTGTTTCAAGAAGCCGATATTCGAACCAAGAAACAGGAAAATCAAACTACGATTATGCATTCAGAGCTCTATATCTTCCATACATAGCTCCTCTTACGCCAGCATCGTATAACCTTCTAACTTATGACGGTGCCCATACGGAGCGTGGAGGGGAGTCTTTATGGAGAAGTGAAGGTTTATATTCTGAAGGTCAAAATTCTAGTATCTTTTTAAGCGGTGGAGCTGAATTCGAACTACGAAATCTAGGTATCAGGTTAGGAGCACACTATAAGTCTTACCAAACTTTTAGGGCAGAGTCCGATTATGATGCTACTCAACCAAATATATATATGTTTACTTCTTTAAGTGCTGAAGCTATGGGTGGCTACTTAGAATATGCGTTTCGCTTTTCTTCGTTTTCATTTGGCTTGGGAGTCGACATAGATGCCACGACTTTGTCGCTTGTTGGCACTAGATTAGATGACTATTTGGAAATTCCAGATGAAGACATCTATATTTTGGATGGTTCGACCAATATAGTTTCTTTACGTATACCTATAAGGTGGGATCCCTATTTTGACCCAGTAGGATTATCTATCGGATTAAATGTCATGATACCATTAACTGCTTTAGGAACTGAGCAAACATTGTATCAAAATGATCTCACAAATGGTGGTAAAGTCTTGAACGTTGAAGATGATGTTTTAACTTCACTAAAATTCGACAAAGGTACTATTGCTCTTGAATTTGCAGTTGGTGCCTACGTTGGTTTTTAAATTTCTTTCACAACCTGTGGATAACTTGTGGATAAGCTGGGGATTAAATTCGCTCCTTACTCTATCTATAATTTTTTTGTAGTGATTTCAAAGTGATATATATTGAAAGACTAAAGCTGCTTGTGATTATTTATTATACAAAAAAACCAAGGTTACTGGACAAACCTGGAGAGCGAATAAAATTTAGCTTTGTTTGTTTGTAAACCAAGCAGTTGATCAGCCAGTGCTTTTGCAGCTAATTCTGCTAAATTAAAGCCGTTTTTGTGATATCCACAGCTCATCCACAATCCTCGACCATTTAAGAACGGAACCTTTCCGATAATTGGTCTACGGTCCTTTAAAGCTAAACGAGTTCCCCAAAGAAATTTGGAACTTTGAGAGCAAACCTTTATGGAAAAATCCTCAGAAAGCTCATTAATTAGCTTACTTTTTCCTCTTACCAAGTCCTTTTCTGTAGGAATAAGATTCTTCTCAAAGTCGATTGAACCATATCTTAGCAGAGGTCCATTAATTGAAAGGGCTTTGCGTCCTATTCTAAAAGTTTCTTTAGCACTCGTGGGATTAGTAGCAACGAGCGTCTGGCCACTTACTCTAAGAAAAGGAAAATAATCCTTACTAAGATTATCAAGCAATCTTGGTGTGTACTCACCACATGCTAGAACGAGGTCATCACAAAAAAACACCCTATCGCAGCCCTCAATTTTGAAGCTCTTATCTTTATAAGGGATAATACGCATGACTTGCTCTTCTTCAATTTTACCACCAAGTTTCAATATAGCCAACTCAAGTGCCTCAAGTAGAGTTGTAGGGTGAAACCAAAGGTCATCAGCATAATAAAAAGCACCAAACAAATGAGACATACCGTGATGTGTAGATAAGATTCTATATCGATTTAACTCATAAGAGTTTTGAATCTGAGTTTTTAAAAGACCTTTAAACTCACCATGGTAGGTTCTTTCATTTATTTTTTGATAGTGGTTGAGGTCCTTAAAATACTCACTCACTCCGCTAACAATTGGGACCTCAATTCCGGAACATTTTGAAACTCTGCGCAAAAATCCAGGAAAACCTTCGTGTCCTGCAATCTTTTCACGAAAAAAGTCATCTCGTGCAACTCTCAACCCCTTGATTGAACTAATCCCTACAGCTGCGTAAGAGGCTACTCCTGTAGTTTTTGACGGACCAATTACCTGAACCTTTACACCTCGTTGTATCAGCTCGAACGCACTGGCAAGTCCTATGACTCCTCGGCCAATAATTGTAATTTTTTTTATCAAAGTAGTGAACCTAAATACTTACCCATAAGAGAAAACGACTTAGAACGAAACTCAGTAATCCAAGGGCTTATGCGCCCATGGATGATACGATTAGAAAGAAGAACTCCATAAAGGTGGGATTTGGGATCTAGCCAAAATGCAGTCCCAGTGAAGCCTAAGTGCCCAATAGTACTTCCTTTCAAAAAGTCTCTTGAGCTATCACCTCGCCCTTGATGCCAGCCACAGAGGCCAAGCATTTTATCTTCACTACTACACCGCAGTGAATTCTCTTTTAATAGCCAATTTCCCCAATCTGTATTCATCATAGCGGCTAAAAATTTAGCTATATCCTCAGTAGTTCCAAATAGTCCAGCATGACCCATAAGCCCATTTAAAATCGATGCATTTTCGTCATGAACCTCACCAACTAAAACTCTCTTGCGAACAGGGCAATACCCAACGGGTATAGATTGGTATCTTTGAGTTTTATCGAGATTAAAACTTAGAGTGCTTGTAGGCAAACCCATTTCAGAAATTAAGTTACGAAATAGCCTATCAAGATTTTGCCCATATTTTTCCTCGAGACACATCCCAAGAATTATAAAACCAATGTCACTGTAAACATATTTCCCAGGAAGAGAACAATCTTTGGCTAGTTCGTTCAAACGGTAATAAAGACGGTCCCGTGGTCTTAGGGTTTGAAATTGCTCATCCAAACATACTGCCCACAAGCATTGCCAATCGGGAAGACCACTTCGGTGAGATAAAAGGCTCAAAACTGACAAGTTAAGAATCTTTTCAGAAAATTTCGTGGTAGTGGTACCAATCCATTCCTTAAGGCTACAAGACAGCTTTTTGTTGCTCTTCACGAGGCTCCAGAATACTAGTGGACTTGTAACCAGAGCTTTCGTAATGCTCGCAAGATCATAACGACTCAAGGGGCTTTGGCTCAAAGAAAAACGGGCCCAGGACTCAGGTACAAGCAAATTTCCGCACTGGAAGTGCACATGAGTAAAGTGTCCTGATTCAAAGTGAGGACGACTAAGGGCGTGAGCAGAGTTAATAAAGGATTGGCTGGTGCTTTCCATTACCGTTATCTCCCGAAAGCGAGCCAGTAAACATGAATCTAAGCTTCGGTTTCTTCAACGTCACTCGAGTCTTCTTCATCTTCCTGAGGCAGAACGGGAACCCGTGAAACACTGATTACTTTCTCATCCCCTGTGACGTTCATCAAGCGTACACCCTGAGTATGACGTCCAATGATACCAATATCACTGACTTTGAAACGCATAAGCTTACCGGCGGAAGTGACAATCATTAGGTCATCAGCAGTAGACAACTGAGAGATCCCAACCACAGGCCCATTACGTTCTGTGACCTTTATAGTATAAATACCTTTGCCACCCCTGCTTTGTTGCCGGTATTCATCAAGAGGAGTACGCTTACCATAGCCATTTTCACAGACAGATAAGACAGTTGAATCAGGATCAGGTTTGAGGATCTCCATTCCAATTACCGCATCAGTTTTTTCTGAGAATCTGATACCTGTCACTCCCCGAGAAGCGCGCCCCACCTTTCTAACATCTTGACCATTAAAACGGATTGCTTTACCAAGCCTAGTAGCAATAAGGACATCCTCGCCATCTTTTCCAAGGACGCAACGAACTAGAGCGTCACCTTCATCAAGTTTTAGCCCGATAATTCCATTTGTCCTTACATTAGAGTAGGCCATCAGATCAGTTTTCTTGACATATCCTGTTTTTGTTACTGAATATACGAAAGTGTCCTCAGCAAACTCTGATACTGGCAAAACAGAAACCACTTTTTCTTCTGATTCAAGCTTTATAAGGTTCGCAAAGTGTTTACCACGGTTACGAAGGCCTGCTTCAGGTAGCTGATAAACTTTGAGATTATAAACTCTACCTTTACTAGTAAAACAAAGTAAAGACTGATGGTTGGTCGTAGTGAAAATATCTGTAACAAAATCGTCTTCTTTCATCAGCATACCGCTGCGGCCTTTACCCCCCCTTTTTTGAGCAGTAATTTCCGATAAAACGGTGCGCTTAACATAACCTGCATGGGTCATGGTAACAGTGACTTCCTCATCAGCCACTAAACTTTCCATGGTAAACTCATCAGCGTCACTAACAAGCACCTTGGTTTTTCTTTCGTCAGCGAATTTTTCTTGAACCTCTTTTAGTTCTTCTAAAATAATCTCAGTAACCCTTTCAGGGGTATTCAAAATATCCGAATAGTCTTCGATTTCTTTCCTAACTTCTTCATATTCTTTAATAATTTTTTCTCGTTCCAAGCCAGTCAAACGAGCCAATCGCATATCTAAAATGGCTTTTGCTTGGATCTCAGATAACTCGAAACGAGACATCAACTCACTTTGAGCTGTTTGCGTATCTTTCGCTTTGCGAATCAAAGCAACAACATCATCTGCGTTTTCAACAGCAGCCTTCAATCCAATTAAGATATGTGCTCTCTCTTGAGCTTTTCGGAGCAAATACGCAGTCCTTCTAAGAACTACTTCTCGACGGTGCTGATAAAACTCTTTTAATAAGTCTTTGAGGTTCAGCAGTTTAGGAGTACCGCCGGACAAGGCGACCATATTGACACCAAAGTTGCTTTGCATCGGGGTCATTTTGTAAAGGTTGTTAAGTATAATCTCTCCAGCTTCACCCCTTTTAAGGTCAATGACCACTCTAATGTCGGCTTTGGCTGACTCATCTCTGATATCTGAGATACCCTCAAGTTTCTTGTTACGGACTAAATCAGCAATCTTTTCAATCAACTTTGCTTTGTTAACCTGAAAAGGAATTTCGTTAATGATGATCCGATCGCGCCCGGTTCCTTTTCCAGATTCTTCGACAAATGCCTTAGCTCTCATCACAACAGTGCCACGCCCAGTGTGGTATGCCTCTTGGATACCCTTAACCCCATGTATCTCACCTGCTGTGGGAAAGTCTGGGCCTTTTACATATTCCATGAGTTCACGGATAGAAATTTCAGGGTTGTCTATAAGTGCTCTAAGACCTGCCAAAATTTCCCCAAGATTGTGGGGAGGAATATTCGTGGCCATACCTACAGCAATTCCTGAAGCTCCATTGACGAGTAATTGGGGCACCCTTGCAGGTAGTACAGATGGCTCTACATCCTTGTTGTCGTAATTTGGTACAAAGTCGACAGTTTCTTTTTCCAAGTCTTCTAGCAGGAACTCACTAAATTGCTGCATGCGAGATTCAGTGTAACGCATAGCTGCCGCACTATCACCATCGACCGAACCAAAGTTTCCCTGGCCATCAATAAGCATATATCTTAGTGAAAAATCTTGGGCCATCCTTACTAGGGCGTCATAAACGGCAGTATCACCATGTGGGTGATACTTACCAATTACATCACCAACAATACGCGCAGATTTCAGGTAGGGCTTGTTGTGATAATTCTTTAGACCGTACATGGCATATAGGATACGTCTATGCACAGGCTTTAAACCATCTCTTACATCGGGTAGGGCTCTCGAGACTATTACGCTCATGGAATAGTCTAAGAAGGAAGATTTTATCTCTTGTTCAATATTAATCGGTAAAACATTGTTTTGGGTCATCTCTTTTTATCCTCAAACCTTTCCAAAAGTAGATCGCAGATTAAACATCCAAATTGCTGACATTTAACGCATTTGCTTGGATGAACTCCCTTCTAGGCTCAACGTCATCCCCCATCAAAGTTGTAAACAATCGGTCTGCCTCGATAGCATCGCCGATGCCTACCTTCAAAAAGGTCCTGTGATCTACATGCATGGTGGTAATTTCAAGCTGCTCTGGGTTCATCTCTCCAAGGCCTTTGTAGCGTTGAATATATGCTCCCTTACGCCCTTGTTTAACAATGAAATCCTTGAGCTCATTCAAATCTTTGATGCAGCGTTCATCCTTATTTGTTTCACTCACGGAATCTTCTTTATTGGTCCAACGATAATAAAATGGGGCGATTGCTAGTTGATCAAGCTGAGACTTTATTCTTTTAAGTTCTTGAATTTCTCCATACTGGAGAAATTTTGCATCGATGGTGGATGTTTTTGGAATATTGTTTATCAAAGACTCAAACACAATGGAATATGAGCTATGCTCTTTATCAAACTCTACTTTTCCACTAATTTGAGTAAAATTACTTTCAGAATGAGCCTTGATGTGCTCTACAACTTGTTCACAAAGCTTTCTAGCAGATTCTTCAGATTCAAAATTGTTGACATCAATTTCAGGTCTACCCACCAAGTATTCAACAATTTTAATTTCTCGCTTGCGTCCTGCAAGCTCCAATAAAGCATTAAACCTAGTTAACTTTGAAAGAACCCGCTCAACGCTATTTTTATCAATAATATTTTGCTCGGAGTCAGATATTTCTATGTTTTCCATCCCAGCATCACTCAAAAACTGCAAAAGTTCTGGTTCGTCTTTGATGTATTTATCAACCTTACCTTTTTTGTACTTATAGAGCGGAGGCTGAGCGATATACAGATAACCTTTCTCAATAATTTGTGGCATTTGCCTGAAAAAGAAGGTTAAAATCAAAGTCCTGATATGTGCTCCATCAACATCGGCATCAGTCATCAAAACGACCTTGTGGTATCTTATTTTGCTGATGTCGAACTCATCTTTACCAATTCCCGTACCTAATGCTTTGATCAGGAGTTTAATTTCTGTAGAAGTCAACATTTTGTCAAAACGTGCTTTCTCTACATTTAAAATTTTACCCCTTAGAGGTAAAACAGCTTGAGTCCTTCTATCACGTGCTTGCTTTGCAGACCCACCCGCAGAGTCTCCTTCCACGATAAAGAGTTCACACTGTTCCGGGTCTCGCTCTTGGCAGTCAGCCATTTTACCGGGTAGACCAGCAAAATCGAGGGCACCCTTCCTCCTTGTAAGTTCGCGAGCCTTTTTTGCTGCGATCCTAGCTCTAGCTGCGTCCAAAATCTTATTAACGACTCTTTTCACCACATCTGGATTTTCGTTGAAGTAATCGGTGAGCTTCTCGGTAATACAATTTTCCACCCAGCTACGCACTTCAGGATTTCCAAGCTTAGTCTTAGTTTGCCCTTGAAACTCTGGGTTCTTAATCCGTACTGAAATAATACCCGTTAGTCCCTCACGGATATCATCTCCTGTCAAACTGCCTTTAAAACCTTTCAAGAGTCCAGTTTTATCTGCGAATTGATTGATAACTCTGGTTAAAGAGGATTTTAAAGCAGTTAGATGAGTACCACCTTCTACGGTAGAGATGTTGTTGACATAAGAATAAATGCTTTCCTGATAAGCATCTGTCCATTGAAGGACACACTCTAACTGTGACTCTATTGCATCTCCAGACATCTTATCCGTATTTATATAAACAGGCTTAGAATGGAGAGCATTTCGTCCTTTTATCAAGTACTCGCAAAATGAAATCAAACCACCATCAAAATGATATGATCCACTCTGATCTGTAGTCTCATCCACGAGGTTAATCGTAATTCCACGATTGAGGAAGGAAAGTTCTCTTAATCTCTTCTGCAAAACCTCAAAGCTAACTTTAGTACCTTCTGCAAAGATTTCATCATCGGGTCGAAAATGAGTAAACGTTCCAGATTCCTCAGTTGAGCCTATAACCCTGACCTCGTAATCTGGTACTCCTCGTTTATAAGATTGTTCATAAACTTTACCATCTTTTTTAACTTCTACTCTGGTCCATTCAGAAAGGGCGTTAACGACTGAAGCTCCAACACCATGCAGTCCTCCAGAAAAAGCGAAAGCCTTATCATCAAACTTACCGCCAGCATGCAACACGGTCATAACAACTTCTAGAGCAGACCGGCCTTCTTTGGCATGAATAGCAACAGGAATTCCACGGCCATTGTCTCTTACGGACACAGAGCCATCTAGGTGAATGGTAACCGTAATAGTGTCGCAGTGACCACCCATTGCTTCATCAATAGAATTATCTACGATTTCATAGGTTAGGTGGTGGAGGCCTTCATTCGAAGTGGATCCAATATACATTCCAGGCCTCTTGCGAACTGCCTCAAGGCCTTCGAGCACCTTAATATTGTCGGCTGAGTAGCTATTACTCGTGTCTAAGTTAACGCTTTCAGTATTTTCGCTGGTGCCTATGTCAGTCATTCTGTTAGCTGCCCTCTTGTAAAACTTCTGAGTTGATTGTTATAGACCAAAGTTTGCTCGTTATTCACTTTCGCGAATAGGTACCAAGATATGTCTGGACAAGCAGTCTTTTGGCTCTTTTGCAGGTACCAAGACAACCGGATCTTCATGGTTTTTAAACTGTATTTGCAACTCATCACTACTTGTTGTCACAAATACATCAGAAAGATACTTGCCATTGATGGCCAAGCTACACTCTGGCCCCTGATAGTTAGCAAGTTCAATCTTCTCTCGGCCTTCAGAACTGCCTAAATTCTTTGAGCTCAGTGTTAAGGCATCTGTCGAGAAATGCATCTGCAAAGCCTTTGTTTTACCTGCGGCCAATAATACCCTTTTTGCGACACTCTGAAGCATCGGTCTTGAAACCTCTAAGTGGGCGGGGTGTTTTTTTGGAACCACTCCCTGATAGTTTGGATATTTTACCGCAGATAAGAGAATAAATATGCGATAACCTTCGACTTCAGCACACAAAGTGGTTTGGTCGTCAGAAATTGATAGCTTAATTTCTTCAAACCCTTCGTGACACATCCTTAAGAGCTCATTCAAAGCCCTTTTAGAAATCGATACCCCTTCAGGCAAAAACCCTTGTGGCATGGGAAAGGACACATCACAGTAGGATAGACGAAAACCATCTGTTCCTACTAAGCGCACAGTGCCTTCCTCTATCCGGTGAAGGTAGCCTACTGCACCATAGCTCCGAGCAGATTCCTGAGCTACACAAAACTGAACCTGCTCAATCATATATGATATTTTATTGCTGGGCGATAGAGCTACGTTGCTGGATGAAGCGAATTTAGGCGCCTCCATCCAACTCAAGTCTTCCTTGAGTGGAAGCTTGATAGTGAACTCACCTTTTTGTCCTGCTGTGATTGTTAACCATGAGTCATCTGATTGTAAACAGACCATGCCCTGAGGAAGTTCCTTAACCACATCGGCAAAAAACTTTGCAGGTATGAATACAGTTCCTTGCTGATCGACATTGCAATCCAAGTCACAGTATATGGCCAGCACTTTATCAGCAGCCATAATTCGCAACATTTTTTGAACAGCTTTCAAACCTATATGTCCTAAGTTCTTTTCAGCAACAGCTCCCTGAACCCGGCTAATCGCTAAAGCTAGATCATTCTTAGGAATGTGAACGAGCATTTTATTATCCTTCCTTGATATCTTTCAGTTCCTTACTTTTGTATTAAATATATTTATTTATACACAGTAGTAGATATAGGGCCTCCCTGATTTTGGGGAAAACTCTCTAAGATCCCTTAATCAAAGCAATAAATTGCTATCTTGCTTGTGGAAAAGCATGTGGATAAGGTGAGGATTAAATGTGGAACAAATTGTGGATAACTTGGCGATGTCATTTTGTACACAAATTATCCACAAGTTTTTCACAGGTTTATCCACAGTAATTCCTTCTTCTTCAGAGTAAAAGTTTTCCCCTGTTTTTCCACAGTAGGTAGCAGCACTATTGGATCTGCTCGAGCATCCTATCTAAAGCCTCAATATGAGCTTTTAAGTCCAAATCCTTGATCTTTTCAGCTGAAATCTTTTTGACAGCATGCATTACAGTTGTGTGGTCTTTTCCGCCAAACTTTCCCCCTATATCTGGGTATGATGCCTGAGTATGTTTGCGGGCTAAATACATTGCAATTTGACGGGGGAGAGTCAAGATTCTTTGTCGCTTTTTAGACTTAAGATCAGAAACCCTTAGCTTGAAATGGTCCGCAACTGCTTTTTGCACAGTTTCAATTTCAAGTTGTTTGGGAGCCTGGCCTAAGAGGCTGTGAAAGGTTTCCATAGCGATAGCTTTATCAAGCGGTCGCCCTTGAAGAGCTGCAAAAGCAGCTATGCGATGCAGTGCTCCTTCAAGTTCTCTGATGTTTCGTTTTGCATGGGTGGCAATATATTCTGCGACTTCAGGGCTGACATAAACCTTTAATTTTTCGGCTTTATTCATCAGGATAGCAATTCTATGTTCGACATCAGGGGGTTGAATGTCAGCAATAAGACCCCATTGAAACCGGTTGCGAAGCCGCTCTTCAATATCAGGAATGTCCTGAGGAAAAAGATCAGAAGTAATAATAATCTGCTTTTTAGCCTCGTATAAAGTGTTAAAGGTATGAAAAAACTCTTCTTGAGTAGCAGCTTTATTCCCAGAGATGAACTGTATATCATCCATCATAAAAAGGTCGCAATGACGGTATTTCTGTCGAAAATCCCACATTTTGTTATGCCGGATACAATAGATCATCTCATTCATAAATCGTTCGCTGCTTATATAAGTCACAACAAGCTCGGGAAATTGTTTCCTAACTTGGTTTCCTACTGCGTGTAGCAAGTGAGTCTTACCTAAGCCAGTTGAACCATATAAAAATAGAGGGTTATAGCTAACCCCTGGGTTGTCAGCGACGTTAAAACAACTTGCAAGAGCGAATTGGTTGCTAGGGCCTCTAACGAAGCTATCAAAGGTATAATTACCGTTAAGTCGCGCATTTTTTGCTAACGAGCTTGAGAAAAGAGGGGGAGCTTCTCCACTACTTGTTTCACTTGGCTCTAGCCCTGCGTTAGATTCAACTGGATTTGCAGGTTGAAGATTTTCAGGAGTAATACGTATGTCACTAAGTTGAAATGCTGTCTCTTTGTTACCAGAGACGAGAGAACTTTCTAAGTCAACCTTAATGGTCAGATGCTTAAGGCCTAAACGACATTTGCAAGCCTCTATTTTACTTAAATATTCCTTACGAAGACCTTGGTAACAGACTAAGTCTTGCGTATAGAGAGTAATTTCGTTAGTTCCCGAAGGAGTGCATTTAATTGGCTTTATCCAGTTAGAATAAGTATCCTCATCAAGAGAAGATTCGAGTTCTAGTTGTATCAGCTTCCACTCATCTGAATTTGAGGAATCTGTATCAAGAAGAGAAGGCGGGATCTCCAAATGGTGTGTCTTCGGGTTTTCCGGCGGAAAAAGTGTTTTCATTTTATGCTCAATCTGTTTTTCACAGTTGTTTTGGTCGCTTGAAGTTTGAGGTCTTTTAATACACCAGGGACTCCGTGAGGTAGTGAAAATTATCACAAGGATAAAGATGGTAGCAAGACTAAATCGTACTTTATATTTTAAGTGATTACAATTAGTTATCTAAAGATATTGCTGTTGTTGTGCGGGCTTATCCACAGGACAAAATCTTGTGGATTATTTCTTCATTAAAAGGGGCGATAAAAATGAACCCAATGACAAGAGCCTTAGGCGTTGTTTTGGCGATTAATACACAAGTAGCAGGAATGATCGCATTGGCCTTCATTTTAGAGGGCTATTTAAACGAAAACTTTCCACTAGATTTTTCATGGAGAAAGATTCTAATGCCTACAGCCCTTTTAGGGATTGTTCATGGCTATTACATAATGTTGCGTTATCTTTTTCGGATGGAGAAGGAAAGAAAGAACAATGAAGATTCTTAGCAAAGCTAATAGTCTGCGCATAGGTCTAAGCTTGAATCAGCAGGAGTTACAATGTTAGGGAGTTTTTCAAGTTTTTTAATTGGTGCGCTTATCTTTATCATTGATGCATCTATCTTAACGTTGCTGATTGCGTCCATGTTGGGACAAGGACTAGGCTCTAAGGAGCCAGTAAGAGAAGGTTTTGCTTCTACTCTGTTGGTACTACTTGCTGTGTGCAAGACTCTTTTTCTCTTAACAAGTTTGTTTGTGTCCTTTAGGCTTGCTAAGGTTTCTCCACTTCCTTTTGTTATGGGCGTAAGCCTTGGCTTGATCGTTTTTGTAGGCTGTATGTATGTGTTTCAGTACAAACGAGAAATATCAGCAAAGAGCTGAATATCTTCACCGTTCAAATGAACAATATCAATAATATGTCCTGTTCTTTGTTGTTCTGCTAGGTTAAATAAATGGTCTAGAAAACCTTGTACGCGTGAGAGGGTAAAAGGGTGAAATTTAATACGAGCAAATTTAAGAATGTGTTTTTGGGATGTTTTTTTAGCAGTAATGCTCTTGCAGCTGAAGGAATCCCTCACTTTATCGACTACTATAATCTTGTAGCAGGTGGCTTAGGATTTGGTAAAGAATACACAGCAGTCTTGGCAAGTATTTTGACCCTTAGTCTTTGTGCTATCATCGGAATTTATTTCAAGAGTTCTGTCGAAAAAACCATGAATGATGTAATCCCATCAGCAAAAATTTCATTAAGAAGCTTTGTAGAAATGGCCATGGATTTTCTTTATAGTCTGACAAAGGAACACTGTGGGCAGAGATACCGAAAGTTTCTTCCTCTTATGGCAGGTCTCTTTCTATTTATTCTTGTCAGTAACCTTAGCGGGTTGATTCCAGGATTGCCTCCAACAACCGAAAATTTCAATACAAATTTGGCGATGGGTTTGATTGTTTTCTTTTGGTATAACTATGCGGGAATTAAAGAGCATGGAGCTTCTTATATTAAACAGTTTACTGGTCCCTTTCTGGTCCTAGCACTTTTGTTTCTTCCAATTGAACTTATTAGCCATTCAGTCCGCCCTTTGTCACTAGCTTTTAGGTTGCTTGCAAATATTTTCTGCGATCACTTGTTGCTTGGGGTTTTTAGCGGTTTAGTTCCCCTTGTAATACCAACGTTATTTTTGTTTTTTGGTTTACTTGTGGCGTTTGTGCAGAGCTTTGTTTTTGTTCTTTTGACAGGAATATATGTAAATATGGCGATTTCGCATGATCATTGAGCGATTAAAATAAAGAGGTTTTGATAATGAAAAAGTCAGTATCTAAGTGGATTGTCTTTGGTTTAGGTCTTGCTTTCTCAGGGTTTGCATTTGGTCAAACAGGTGAAGCTGTTAGTGCAAGTTGGGCTCCAATAGCTGCTGCAATTGCAATTGGCTTGGGCGCATTTGGCGCAGCTTCAGGCCAAGGCAAAGCTGCTAGCGCAGCTCTGGAAGGTGTTGCGAGAAACCCCGGTGCTCGAGGAGAAGTCTTCACCCCTTTAATTCTATCTCTGGTTTTCATGGAGCTTCAGGCCCTTCTATGCTTCGTAATCGCGTTCATGGTGTTGGGCGCCTAGTATCTTGGTGTGCTTTGCACACCCCCATTCCTAAGCGTATCTCTCATTATATTTCCTAATAAAATCAGATGGATAAATTCTTAGAGTTGACTGGTTATTAGACTGTGCTTTAGATCCACCAGACACCTTAGGTCAAATTGAGGGGCAAATAGCTCTTTGATGCTGGTGGAGTAAGAGGCATCTTTCAGTGAGTTTCGGTCGGTTTCGCTCCATGCCTTACCCATGATTCTAAGGTGAATAAATCAAGAAAGCGGAGCTTTACGTTTGAATGTTTCACGTGGAACATCTATTTTTGCTCTAACTTAATTTTGTATCTCTTTTAAGCTAAAAGATTCCAAAGAAAATAGTTTGATTTCGATTAGAATCAAACAGTAGATCTATGCACAAATAGGTCTAATTAAAGATACTTAATCATAAAATTGACAATATAAGCCATAAAATGCGAATAGCAGCTTTTTTCCTTTAGATTTATAATTTTTAGTACAATTAGGGAAAAATTTTCTTATTTCATATTAAATATACTTACTATCCTTAAAAATAGATCTTTTTACATTTTCAGAGCTATATATTACTAATGTAGGAATTTTTAGATAAAATTTAATAGTATTGAGGCTTATAACACTTATATTTGTTGATTCTTTTATGAGGATCTTTTTTTTTGCACTGTAATTCTTAAAACCAAGATTACTTGGAGCGCTGTCCGTTGGATTGAATGTTTCACGTGAAACATTGGGATGACAATGTTAGAGCTAAAGTGCATTTGGCATTCGAAGAGGCGATAAAATGAAGGAGGTGGTATGGGCAGAGTGATAGCTATATCAAACCAAAAGGGTGGTGTTGGTAAAACAACGACGGCAATCAACTTGTCTGCAAGCCTCGCGGTAGGCGAGCAAAAAGTCCTGCTCATCGATTTAGATCCCCAAAGTAATACAAGCAGTGGCTTAGGAGTTTTTCCGCAAAGCTATGATGAGGGGATTTATGAGGTCTTGACAAATAATATACCCTTGAAAAACACCATCTTAAGGACTAATTTGGATTGCTTGGATCTAATACCGGCATGCCAAGATTTAATCGGAGTCGAAATTGAGCTCTTGAACGAACTTGGTCGGGAAACAAGATTGAAAGAGGTTCTCGAGAGTGTTCATGATTATTATGACTATATTTTGTTAGATTGTCCGCCAGCATTGGGCTTACTAACAATAAATGCTTTAACGTCAGCAAACGGTGTTCTGATTCCTTTACAATGTGAATATTACGCTATGGAAGGAGTATCTCAACTCCTTAAAACCATTTCGCTTATAAGGAAACGCTTAAATCCGGATATTGAGATAGAAGGAATTCTGCTTACCATGTATGACAGACGAAATAACCTTTGTATCCAGGTAGAGCAAGAGGCTAGAAAACATTTTTCAAACGAAATATTCTCCACCATTATTCCTAGAAATATAAAGCTTTCTGAAGCTCCCTCGCATGGCAAGCCGATTGTACTATATGATGTAAACAGCAGTGGTTCGCAAGCTTATTTGCAACTAGGTGAAGAGGTATTGCAGAGATCTAAAAGAAGAATGGTCTGTAAGACTGAGGGTACTTACCCAAGCAGTAAGACTCAAGACCATGGCAAAACAGAGTTCGTGGAAGGGTAAGACTATGGTAGGTGAAGATGACAATGAAAGAAAAGGTGCTTTAGGTAAAGGGTTAAAGACCTTAATTCGCAATACCGGTGACTCATATTGGGAACAGGACGCTGAAAAAACAAAGGAACGTAGCTCAAACAGTGATTCTCAACTTTATTATGTTAACCCTAACCTAATTGATCCTAATCCAGAACAGCCTCGTAAATTTTTTAAGCAAGAGGAGCTTAAGAACTTATCACAAAGCATTGCGCTTGATGGGATTTTACAGCCACTTATCGTTGTCAACAACGCTAATTTCTCAGGTAGGTATTTACTTATTGCTGGAGAAAGAAGGTTGCGAGCAAGCAAAATGGCAGGGCTTCAAAAAATTCCAGTAATCATTAAGAATACCTCCCCAGATGAAAGATTGAGGATAGCATTAATTGAAAATATCCAACGTGCTGATCTCAATATTATTGAAGAGGCTATGGCATACGAAGCATTGATAAAAGAGTATGGTCTCACACAAGAACAATGTGCAGAGAGGGTTGGCAAAGATCGTAGTACCATTACAAATGCGTTGAGAATATTAAGCCTACCGCGAACAATACATGAAGACCTTTGTGAACAAAGGTTGAGTATGGGACATGCAAGGGCGTTTCTATCTCTTGATAGTTCCCATCAGATTCAACAAGCTAGAGACATAGTCATTCGAAAAGGTTTGAGTGTAAGAAAAACCGAATTACTTTGCCGAAATTTAAGCTCCAAGTCGGCCTCTAAGAACAAAAACCTTGCTGCACTGAATTTGGACCCGGATATAGAGTATATCGCAGATAATTTGCGCAACTTCCTTAGGACCAAAGTTAAGATATCAGGCTCCGCCCAGAGAGGAAAAATAGAAGTTTCTTATTTTTCTACTGCCGAACTAGAAAGGATTCTTGGTCTTATTAGTAAAAAGATGTAGTATCTCCATAATTTATTTGTGGTAGCAGGGGCTTGGTCTAGGTCTAGTTTTTACCGTTTGGAATATTAGGTGATTCTTTTCATATTGAAATCACTGACTTCTATGCAAGTGCGGACTCCTAGATTTAGGTTCAAATCTCGCTTGTTTAAATAGCTAAGATGAGATATCAAACACTCACAGGCCTTGTTCTGTTGCTCCAAGCAGTCTCATTGATGAGGAGAGGGAAGTGGCGTCGCTTAATCTTGTTCCCAATACTGGGCTAGTGGTAATTCAAGCAGGCATATTCATTACAAATTTGTTTATAGTGAAGAAACTTATGGTAGAGCCTTACTTGAAGCTGAGAGATAAGCGTATTGCTCAGACTAGTGGTGGACAAGACGAAGCCAAGAAAATCTTAACTCAGTGTAAACAAAATTCTGAATCTATTGAATCTCAAGTTAATCAGGCCTATGCAGAAGTAAAAGATTTTCGAGTAAGCACAAAGAGTGGTGCCAGCGAAAAGCAAGCTAATATGGTTGCAGAAGCTAAGAAAGAGGCAAAATCTTACCTAGAAAATATTCAGAAACAACTTGCAGATGATATGAACCTACAACAAAAAAAGGTTCCTCAGATAGTCACTGGCCTTGTTAATGAGACCTTTGCAGCAGTTTTAAAGTGAAAGGGTTTTTGAGTGGATCATTTTAATTGGTTACAGGGGTTCTGGTTTCCTTACATAAATTTTTTCTTGTTTACGTTCCTACTGGTTAAATTTGCTAGAAAACCTCTTTCTAACTTATTAAAAAGTCGAAGAGATGAGTATGAAAACCAGTTCATAGCCGCTAAAAAAGAACGAGAAGAAGCCGACCGGCGCCTTGAGGAACTCAACAAGAGAATGGCAAACCTTAAAAATGAATTGTCAGAGATAAAGGCAAATGCACAAAAAGAAGCTCAAGCTGAGGCTGCTAGAATTGTTGAGCAAGGAAGGGTTCTAGCAGAGCATATAAAAGATGAGGCTAAGCGTGTTGCTGAGGCTGAACTACAAAAAGCACAGAAAGCTCTTAACTCTCAGGTTTTTGACTTGGTGCATTCGAAAGTTTCGGAAAAGCTTCAAAATGAGTTAGGAAAAGAGGAGCATAATCGATTTATCGCAAGCCAGGTTAACACTCTAACTGGCTTAGCTTCTCGAAGCCAATCATAGAAAATGAAGGATTTAGGGTATGAGTGCGAATGTAGTTGCAATTAAGTACGCGCGAGCTTTTGCTAAGTTGACGGGAACTGAGTCTCAAAGAGCAGAAGAATACCTTAGAATGCTTAGCGGGGTTAAACAGTTATTTGAAATTTCAGAGGCATGTAAGGTGCTTTGCAGTCCCGCAATGCCTCCAGATCTCAAAAAATCGCTTTTAAATTACTCAATTCAGGACCTTTCTCCTGATGATCTATGTAAAAACTTTGTTAATAGTGTTGTCGATGCTGGGCGTACAGAGATATTTCCCGAAATAATAACCTGTTATCAGCAAATTGTTGATGTCGCATGTGGCCGTGTATGTGCCCACCTTACATCCGCAGTTGATCTCAATGAGGGTGAGCTTAGCTCAATCAAGAAGCAGCTTGAATCTATTTTTAATAAACAGGTCCAAATTAAATCCCATGTGAATCCTGACCTTCTGGGTGGGTTTGTAGCACGGGTAAGGAATAACATGGTGGACCTTAGCTTGAAAACAAGGTTGGAAGCCTTAACTAACCACTCAGCTCTCTAGAGGGACGTGAAGACTATGGATAAGTTACGAGTAGATGAAGTTAGCCGAATTATTAGCGAACGGATCAAGAACTATGGTCAGACAGTAGAAGTTCAAGAGACTGGATCCGTGTTGACTGTTGGTGATGGGATTGCCAGGGTTTATGGTCTTGAGGGAGCAATGGCTGGTGAGCTAGTGGAGTTCCAGTCAGGAGTGAAGGGGGTTATCTTAAACCTCGAAGAAGACAATGTAGGTATTGCAGTATTAGGTAGTTGTACCAACATTCAAGAAGGTGACACCGTAAAGCGTTTGAAAGAAATCAATGCTGTTCCGGTTGGAAAAGGCCTACTTGGAAGGGTTGTTGATGCCTTGGGAAATGCGATTGATGGCAAGGGCCCCTTGGAAGAGATCGACGCCAGGGAAGCTGTGGAAGTTAAAGCCCCTGGAATTATTGCGAGGAAATCGGTGCATGAGCCTTTGCAAACCGGCTTGAAATGCATAGATGCTATGACACCCATTGGTAGAGGGCAACGTGAGCTTATTATTGGTGACCGGCAAACTGGAAAAACAGCGATTGCAATCGATACAATAATTAACCAAAAAGGCAAGGATGTTATTTGTGTATATGTTGCAATTGGTCAAAAAGCTTCAACCGTAGCTCAGATAGTAAATCGTTTAACCCAATCTGGCGCAATGGAATACACTATCGTTGTGAATGCGACAGCTTTGGATCCAGCTCCGATGCAGTTTTTGGCACCTTATTCAGGCTGCCGGATGGCTGAATACTTTAGAGATAATGGACAACACGTTTGTATTATTTACGACGATTTAACTAAACAAGCAGCTGCTTATCGCGAACTTTCTTTATTGCTAAGACGTCCTCCAGGGCGTGAGGCCTTTCCTGGTGATGTTTTTTATGTTCATAGCCGCCTTTTAGAGCGATCATGCAAACTTAATGACGACCTTGGCAATGGATCAATTACCGCATTTCCTATTATTGAGACTCAAGCTGGTGATATTTCAGCTTACATCCCTACCAATGTAATTTCGATTACCGATGGCCAAATTTTCTTAGAATCTGACCTTTTCTTTAGTGGGATTCGTCCTGCTATGAATGCTGGTCTTTCAGTCTCTCGGGTAGGGGGAGCTGCACAAATTGCCTGTATGAAGGCGGTGTCGGGGACAGTTCGACTTGAGCTTGCTCAATATAATGAATTGAAAGCTTTTGCTCAGTTTGGCTCGGACTTAGATGATGCAACCCAAAAAACTTTAAGACGCGGAGCTGTTTTAGTTGAGATCTTAAAGCAACCACAATATGCCCCGTTAGATGTTGCTATGCAAGTTGCAGTTTTATACGCAGCAACAAGAGGCTTTCTAGATGATATGGATCTAGAAAAATTAAGCGCATGGGATGAAGACTTTTCTACCTATATGCGCTCACAAAAAGCAGAGCTGCTCGATAAAATTCGCAGCAATGCTAAGTTGAAAGAAATCGAAGAAGACCTTAAAAAAGCACTCAGCGATCACAAAGCGAGGTTTAAAAACTAATGCCCAGTTTAAAAGATACCAAACGAAGAATCGTTAGTGTCAAAAATACTCAGAAAATTACCCGGGCAATGAAACTAGTTTCTTCGGCTAAATATGCTCGGGCAAATAGGGCAATTGTCAATGCTGGTCCTTATGAACAATCTTTCAAGAAGATGATTCAAGTTTTGATCGAAGGAGAGGAAGGAAAGCTTACCTCACCTCTTCTTGAGCAAAGCCCGGAGAAAAGAGCTCTTGTGGTAGTAGTTAGTTCGGACAGAGGGCTTTGTGGTGGACTTAATTCTAATTTATTTAAGGCCTGCAATAGACTGTTGAAGGAAAAGCAAGAGCAAGGCATTGAATGTGAATTGGGCCTTTGGGGTAAGCGAGCTGTTATGTTTGGACAAAAAATTTCTCTCAACAGCCAATTTCGGCTTGAAAAAGTGTTGGAAAACCCAAGTTTTAGCTTTGCGAATAAGAGTGCAGCAAACTTTTGTACATGGTTTGAGCAAAAAAAGTTTGACCGTATATTTGTTGTCTATTCTAAGTTCAAGAATGCTATGACCCAAGTGCCTACTGTTGATCAGTTGCTGCCAGTACAGCTAGATGATAAGACTTCGAAGCAAATAGATGTTCAAGAGTCACCTCATAGTGATTTTATCTTTGAACCTACTAAGGTAAGCATTTTAGAGTCAGCAGTTGCAAAAAAGGTAGCATCGAGTCTTTATCATATCTTACTTAATGGCGCGGCATCAGAGCATGCTGCGAGGATGACTGCAATGGATAGTGCGACTAATAATGCTGAAGAGGTAATTCGTAGCTTAACTTTGGAATACAATAGAGCGCGCCAGGCTGCGATCACTAAGGAATTGATAGAGATTACAAGTGGCGCTGAAGCCTTGTGAACAGGGTTGTAGACCCTGGAAGGTGTTTTTTTAGTTAACAGATTTTTTTAATTTTAACTGTTGAGCGGGAGAGTTGCATGTCGGAGCAATCGGGAAGAATCGTTCAAGTCATGGGGCCCGTCGTCGATGTGGAGTTCCCTGAAGGCAAGATTCCAGCAATTTATAATGCTTTAAAGGTATCAAACCCTTCGATTAGCGATCAGTCAGACAATCTAACCATGGAAGTAGCTTTACACCTTGGTGACAACGTAGTTCGTTCGATCGCAATGGACGGTACGGATGGGCTTAAGCGTGGAGATTCAGTTAAGGACACAGGTGGCCAGATTACCATTCCTGTTGGTAAAGGTGCTCTTGGTCGAATCATGAATGTAACTGGTGATCCAATTGATGAAGCCGGTCCAGTGAGTTTTGAAAAACGTTACCCAATTCATAGAGCCGCTCCAAAGTTTACGAACTTGGACTCAAGCCAAGAGATCTTAATCACAGGTATCAAAGTTGTAGATCTTATGGCCCCCTTTTTGAAAGGGGGTAAGGTTGGATTATTTGGTGGTGCTGGTGTGGGTAAGACCGTTTTAATTCAAGAACTTATACATAATGTGGCGACTCACCATGGTGGATATTCCGTGTTTGCTGGAGTGGGTGAGCGTACCCGTGAAGGCAATGATTTATTTTATGAAATGAAGGATTCTGGTGTCATTGACAAAGCTGCTCTGATTTTTGGCCAGATGAATGAGCCTCCAGGAGCAAGGGCAAGAGTAGCCTTGAGTGCTTTATCTGTTGCAGAATATTTTCGGGACGAAGAGAACCAGGATGTTCTCTTGTTTGTTGATAATGTATTCCGATTTACTCAAGCAGGCGCTGAGGTGTCGGCATTACTTGGACGGATACCTTCAGCTGTTGGTTATCAACCAACTCTTGCCACTGAGATGGGAGAGCTTCAGGAGAGGATAACCTCGACCAAAGACGGTTCTATTACTTCAATTCAGGCTGTGTATGTTCCAGCTGATGACTATACTGATCCAGCTCCCGCTACTACTTTTTCTCACTTGGATGCTTCTATTGTTCTTGAACGTTCCATTGCATCTCTAGGTATTTACCCAGCTGTAGATCCCTTGGCAAGTAGTTCCAGGATTCTTGATCCTGGAATTGTAGGTGAAGAGCATTATGAAGTATCTTCGAGAGTTCAAGAGGTCATACAAGGATACAAAGATCTTAAGGATATTATTGCTATCTTGGGTATGGACGAATTGACTGATGAACAGAAGTTGACTGTAGCAAGAGCAAGGAAGATTGAACGATTCTTTAGTCAGCCTTTCTTTGTTGCTGAGCAGTTTACTGGTAATTCTGGTGTATTTTGTGAGTTAGCAGATACCATTCGTGGATTCAAAGAGATTTTGGATGGTAAACACGATAGTATTCCAGAACAGGCATTCTTATATTGTGGAACCATAGAAGAAGCAGTTAAACGAGCTCAGAGCATGTAGATTAAGGAAAGGAGGCTGTGTATGGAAGGTGCATTTAAGGTGAAAATTCTGTCACCAGAAAAGCCACTAGCTAACTTAGAAGCCTCCATTCTGGAAGCTCCAGGAAGCGAAGGTCAACTTGGTATACTCCCTGGACATGCAGCTTTATTGACTGCTTTGCAACCAGGAATATTAAAGGTAGTAAATTCGACAGAACAGCAAGATTTCCATTATTTCGTGTCTGGTGGTTATTTGCAGGTTTCTGAAGAGCATGCCACCGTAATGGTTGAGGTAATAGAGAGTCCTGAGCAGATTGACCATGAAAGGGTCTTGCAGGCTGAGAAGCGTGCTATGGAGCGTTTAGCAAAGACCACTAACAAAGATATCGATATTGGTCGAGCGCTAGTTGCACTAACACGAGCAAGAGCAAGAAAATCTTTGTTGAAGATCACGAAAAAAGGCATCAAGTTTTAAAGACTTCGAAACCCTTATTGGAACGATGGGTGAAATATGGTTCCTGAAAAGCAAAAGGGGGATGAGTTTAGATCCCTTGTTGTTTTTTGGGATAGCTTCGGATTTGAACAAAAGCATTCGGGAATTAACCGCTACGCTCGAAGTCTAATGGATGGTTTGAAATTCCACGGAATTGAACCCATTCTCTTGGGAAGTAAACTTTCTTTATCGTCAAATACACTAGATGTTGGGCCGCAAAATTGGCTAGAAAAACAGCTGGTTAAAGCCAAAATTGTGTGGCCTACCACCTCCTTCCTCAAACTCCTGAAAAAAGAATCATTTTTTCCTACAGAGGATAAGAAAAAAATTTATCATGGGTTGGCAAATATCAACCTTCCGATTGCGTTATCGAAAAGTAGTGGGTTTTCCTATGTGTTAACAATTCATGACCTAATCCCTTTGTTGCCTGATAGTGGAGTTTCCAAGATATACAAGGCTCAATTCTCTTATATGCTGCCAAGATCAATTGAGTATTCAGATCTTGTAATCTGTGTTTCACAATGGACTTTTGACTTGGTGCTTGAACGTTTTCCTAGAGCGAAAAGCAAAGTAGTTTTGCTCCCACATGGGATCCCCCCATCTTCTAAAAAAAACAAGCTAAATGTACAAGCAAAGCAATTGCTTTTCATAAGTAGGTGGGAGCCATATAAAGGATTTGAACTGATAAATTCATTGTTAGAAAATCTTCCAATTGAATATTTCTTGGTAGTTGTTACTGACAAGAAAGGAGAGCAGTATTTAAATCAGTTTGCAGCCTCGCAAATGTTAGCAAATCGTTTGAAAGTCTATATTTCTATCCCTGACGCTGAGCTGGATAGGATTTATGAAACTTCCAGTTTATACCTACATTTTAGCCGATATGAAGGCTTTGGTTTGCCAGTGTGGGAAGCTCTTAATAGGGGTACACCTGCTTTGTACTATAAAGGGCATGCGTGTGACAGTTTGAATAATAGTCGAGTTGCTTTGGGGATGGAACAAAACTGCGCTGTGGAAGCTTGGGTAGATGCTATTGAGTCCTGGTCCAAGTGTAAAACAAACATCGAATATCAGAAGCTATTATCTGAATTTTTGAAAAAACAGCCTACCTGGAATGATACCGCTGAAAAAGTAAAAGCATTGTATAATAGCCTTATCTAGGAATTAACATTCTGTGTCTAGGTAAAATTCCTTCAAGTCTGTTGTATTAACTAGTGGAGAAACTATGAACCCAAGTTACAAGGTTCTTTCGGGTGATAACGAAGGTTCTTCAGCAATATTAGTAACGGGTGGATCAGGGTATGTGGGAACCGAGTTGGTAAAGTGCCTGGCCTCTAAAGGTGAAACAGTTGTGTCTATGTATAGGCATCGATTACCAGAGCCCCGAGATAACGTATTTCCAGTTTGTTCCGATTTGGGTTCTGAAGAGCTGCTCGCTGCACCTCTTCGTGGTGTTGAAACTGTTATTCATTTAGCTTGGGAGCGAAATTTATTAGGTCCTGAGCAAGGAATTGGGAGTTTGGACTTTGGTAAAAGCGATATAAAGACAAATAATATAAAATTGCTTGAAAATTTAGTAGCTGCCATGGAGAAGGCTAACACAAAAAGAATCGTATTTGTTAGCGCTTATGGAGCTGCGTTTCATGCAGGAGAGCCCTTCTTACGGGAGAAATATTGTGGAGAGTTATGCATTTTAAATTCAAAAATACCTGAAAAGATAATCGTCCGTCCAGGAATCATATATGGTGGAGATGAAAAAAGAGATCGATTTATGAATACTATTAGGAGAGTAATGAGGTTTCCAGGTTTGTATCCAATACCTATGATTAAAGGACAACTTCACCCTCTCCACATTAGTGATTTTATACAAGGCTTGATATCCTTAGTCCGACGCCCATTGCAAGAGCCAAATAAGATCTTGGACTTTCTCGGTGATGAAAGTCTGAGAATTGACGAAATCTTCAAACTAATCGCAGAAAGTGATAACAGATCTAGTAAGGTAGGCATAGGCAGCTTTTTTGGTAATTTTTTAATAACTTTATTCGAAAAAGACATCAAAAATGATCAAAATTTGGTGAGGCTGAAAGACTATTTGGTATTTAAGAAGGCTGATGAACGCCCTCTCATGATAGACAATACAATACAGAAAATGATTAAGAGCCAGAATAAAAAGTTCAAAGACGGGGTAAAGAGGAAGAAAGTTGAGAAAGAATCAGGGCAGATAACCCTAGCGCCAAGTCCTTAAGTTAGGTTGATATCTTTGTGATTATTTCTCAAGAAAGCTGGAACATCAAGATCGTCTTCTTTGCTATCTAGAGAACGAACTTTTTCTGCTAATTCTAGTGCCTCATCAATTCTTCTATCAATATCATCTGTTAGCTGGTTACCATCATCTAAAAAGAAGTCGTCATCGGGGGATGAGAGCTCATTTGCTTGGTCTTCTAGCTTTTTTGTCGCAGCTTCTAATTGTACGCTTTTCTTCAGCGATTCATTTGGTGGGCTTTTTATCATAGATTTCTGTGTCAAGTTATCAGTCGCTTGGGAATGTTCTATTGGACTTTTTACAAGGTCAATTTCAGGTTCAGTTTTCAGATTTTCGGCTGTGATTGTATCTTCAACTCCTGGTTGAGAAGATTGAGCCACCTGATCAAGTGTAAACCTTGCCAGGTCTGAGTCATCGATATGACTGATACCGTGCTGCTCCTCAGTTTCTTCCTTAATATGATGGTCTTGGGTAACTTCAGTCTGTTGTACTGGGGGAGTAGTACTTTCTTCTTTAGCTTCGTTCAAAATTGAGTTAAAGCTCATTTCTCTGGCAGGATTGCTAATTTTACTGGATGCTCCCGTGCGAGAGCTTCGACGAAAGTAAGTACTACTCGCTGAACCTTCTCTCTCTGAAACCATAAAATCTTCATCTTCAGTGGTTGGAAAACCTGTTGCAATAACGGTAATTCTAATTGAATCTTTCATGTTCTCATCAATAACAGCTCCAAAGATGATATTTGCATCCTCATGGGCAGCGTCCTCTATGATGGAGCATGCTTCGTTTATTTCTACGAGGGATATTTTTTCACCTGCTGTGATATTTATTAGGATCCCGGTAGCACCTTCGATATCGACATCTTCAAGTAAGGGTGATGAAATCGCTTGTAGTGCTGCTTCCTTTGCTCTGTTGTCGCCGGTAGCTGTTCCTATTCCCATTAAAGCATGCCCCATGCTTGACATCACAGTCTTAACATCCGCAAAATCAACATTGATCGTGCCAGGAATATTGATAATATCGCTGATGCCTCTTACCGCATTGACTAGTACGGTATCTGCCATCTTAAAAGCTTCCAACATGCTCAAGTCTGGAGTTGCGATTTTTAACAAGCGGTCATTCGGAATGACTACTAAAGTGTCAACGTGTTCTTTTAAACGAGCAATCCCCAGCTCAGCATGTTTCTTTCTTCTTTTGCCCTCAAAGGAAAATGGTTTGGTAACTACTCCTACAGTTAAGGCTCCGTTTTCTCTTGCGATTTGTGAGACAATAGAAGCTCCTCCGGTACCAGTTCCGCCACCCATACCAGCTGTGACGAAGACCATATCTGATCCACCGAGAGTTTCTTGAAGCTCATGTCTGTCTTCAAGGGCAGCATCTCGGCCGATGTCAGGGTCGGCCCCTGCTCCTAAGCCTTTCGTTAGTTCTTTTCCAATCTGAATCTTATTCGGAGCCAATGCAAAACGAAGGGATTGAACGTCAGTGTTAGCTGCAACAAATTCGACGCCTTCTATATTTGAGCGAATCATAGTGCTTACAGCATTGGTTCCCCCCCCTCCTACGCCAACAACCTTAATTTTAGCTCCTGGAGCGGATACCTCTTGTGGGTCAAATGCCATAAGCTTCTCCTAATGGCTGGTCTTTTATTTGGTGTTTATTAGAATTACTTTACAATTATTATAGATAGGAGGAGAAGAGGGTGTCAATGCTCTGACAGCTAGATTTAGCTTAGTTCTTTTACCCAAGATATAAAGTTTTGGAAGTATTTTTCGAAGACACCGTGCTTTAAACCTGGATTTTTTCTTAGGTTTTTTAATTGTTCTAGAATCAGCATACCTGATACAGTTGAATATTTACTAGCTAGTTGCCTTTGTTCGAAAGCTTTCTGATCCTTAATGTCAAGCTTTAGCTGTTTGCAGGGGTTAGGTAATGATCTTCTTACAGGTATTTTCAGAATATAACTCATCATTTTTTCAATACCTTGAACATCAGAACCCCCACCTGTTAAGACAAGGCCAGATTTCAATGGGAAGTTGTGTGAATCTAAGTGTTGTTTAATCAAGGTGGAAAGTTCCAAAACCCGAGAAAATAGAATCATATATAGATCTTCATTTGAAATACGAATTTCTTTATTTTGTAGATTATTAGCAACTATTTGCTGGTTTAGTTTCGTTCGGTCTAGTCCAATACTTAGCTTTAGATGTTCAGCTGTTTCGAAGGGGATACCGAGGCCTATCGCAAGATCATGCGTCATGAGCATGCCTCCGATATTAATTGTAAAAAGACGAGTCGGCAAACCTTGGTGAAATATAATTCCGTCCGTAGTTCCTCCTCCAATATCAGCTATCATTACACCATATTGTTTTTCTTCTTCGGTTAAGGTGGCACACGCTGAAGCATAAGGTTCAGCATACAGATTTTTTACTTCTAATCCACAGTGGTTACAGAGGTTAATAACATCATTTAAATAATGTTTGTCAGCCTCAATTCTAAAAAATTTTCCTGTGATAAAATCAGCAGAGAACCCTTCTGGAGCGTTAGTAGCTTCTCTCTCATCAAGAAAATAACTTAATGGAATAGCATGTAAGTTTTCTTTGTGGAAACTAGGTTTTTGCTTCATAGCCTGGATCTTTAGTGCTTCTAAAGTAGCGTCTTTAACAACTTGGTTTTGTACTGGTATTTTTGTTTTGAAAATATTGCTTTGTAAATGTGATCCTGCGATTCCAACAACTACCTTAATAATATTGGTATTGAATTCTGATTCAGCAATATCAATTAGAGTCAGAAGAGATTGTTTAGCCTTCTCGAAATCTGCTAACATTCCTCTACGCATACCCCCAGCATTGACGCTAATGGTTTCGATACTAGGAGGGCATCCAGGATTATTAAACTTGATGTTTCCAAAGCAGAATTTTGTAGTTCCTAAATCGAGGGCAAATACATTGTTAGGTTTCATGTGGTCATCTTTTTTTATAGTTTATACTCTTTGATAAATGCTTTGTCTTCGAAGTCTAGTTCTATTTGTGAGGCTTTTTGTCCTCTTGTTGACAGTTTGTATAAAATTTTTCTTAGCTTTTTAATTTTACCTCTGAATGGTCTTCTGCCAAAAGAAATTACAGTACCAGTTTCCGTCAAGCTTGCAAAATATCCTCGATATTTCTTAAAAATTATTTCCTTAAGCATAATGTTTTCTTGTTTTGCATCATTTATTAATTCAACGGCTTCTAAAAATCGAGCCCTTTGTATATGAGAAATCTCAATCTCGTTGCTATTTTTGAATGAAAAAATTTTATCATCAGGAAAAAAATCACCGGACAACTCCGGCAGTTGCGAGCCTCTTGCAAGCCCATAAATGATACCATCGTCTGAAACAAACCTAGATACATCTAATTGAATCTTAAATACTGGTCTATGTTTACTTAAACTAATGTAAATTTTGAAAGGATGAAACTTGAAAAGGTGTAATCTACTGAATTCAGAATCTTTTAAAAACTCACGACTTATTTCTTTCAAGTCTGGTGATTGATCATTCAATAGAAAATTAGCAAAAATGTTTTCAATGCGATCCTCATCTTTCTTTGAAATAGAACTTTTGTGGTTAAAAAATATTTCCCATTCTTGAGAATTTATTGATTTTAGATCACTTTTTATTAATACTGTTAGATACCTAAAAGAAAAAACACATAAGCCAATTATGATAATTAAGAAGCTGAAATTTACTATTTTTTTACGGCTTACTAATAATTTATTCCTTTTTTTCAGCTTCTGACTGCGAAGGAGTTCCTTTTGAAGATGTATTTTTTTGTTTGGCAATAGTATACCTTTTAATAGCGAAAGCGATTTTACTCGAGTCACCTGCACCTACTGTCAAAATAACCGACTTTATGTGATTCCTATGCGAGATGTCTCTAATTAATTGTTCCTCATTTAGGTAGGGATAAGAATCCACAGATGAAGATTTTTGTATATCTTCTGCTATAGTATTGGGGTTGTGTTGGTCACTGTGTTTTTCTCCTGCAGCAAAAATAGGAGTTACGTAAACCTGACTTGCCTTAGTAAAAGAGTGTATAAATTCATTATACATTGTATCTAATCGACTGAATCGGTGAGGCTCGAAAATTACAAAAACATCATGATTAACAAAAGAGTTATGAACAGCCTTGATACTTGCCACGATTTTACCGGGATTGTGAGCGTAGTCATCTATGATTGTAATTGAAGGGCTCTCGTGGATTATTGACAACCTTCTAGATACACCGGGAAAACTAGTTAAGGCCTTAATTGCGCAGTCTATTGATAACCCAAGCGATTTGACTGCGGCAAGTGCAGCTAAAGCATTAGATACATTGTGAAGACCTATGGATTTCAACTTACAGTTAAATTGAGTACCTTTATGCTTCAGTTGGAAACTAACATATTGGCCATCGATTTGTATTGAAGATGCCTGAAAGTCACAATCCCGTAGACTGCCATATGAGATTTTTTTACCTTGATATTTGTCGTATGCAGCATAAGAGAATTCGTCGTCAACAGAAATTATTGCTATACCATCGTCGTTGATATTGTTCAGATATTTTCTAAATGCTTCTTTAACACCCTTGAAATCGCCATAGTGATCCAAATGGTCCTTGTCAATATTGTTCAAAATAGCTGTTTTTGGATGATATTTAAGAAAGCTTCCATCTGATTCATCTGCTTCAGCGACAAAGTATTTACCTTTTCCAAGGTGCCAAGAGGCATCGAAATGATGCATGTGCCCTCCCACAACAGCCATTGGGTCTTGCTTGAGAATATCAAGGAGGTAGCTTAAGATCGCTGAAGTGGTAGTTTTTCCATGGGTCCCAGCCACAGTAATTAGGTGGTAAGGTTTAGCTAACTCTGCCAAAAGGTCAGAACGGTGATAGATCGGTATGTTTTTTCTAAGTGCCCATTGAATTTCGGGGTTATCGTGTTTTATTGCTGATGAGACTACCAGGGCGTTGGCATTATAGGCATTCTGCTCTCTGTGCTCAGCAAAGACCTTGATATCGCTATTTTTCAGCAAAGATAGATTTCTACCGCTTCCAAGGTCGCTTCCAGTAATCTGGTACCCTTTTGATTTTGCTAAAATTGCTAGAGGACACATACCACTCCCAGCAATTCCGATAAAGTGGAGAGATTTAGCCGGTTTGTTGCTTTCTTGCATCAATGTTTGGGACCTCCTGTCCGAGACGTGCTAGTACCGCAATCACGGTAAAGAAAATAAGAAGGGAGCTCAACCCACTGCTAATAAAGGGTAGCGGAATTCCTTTTGTTGGTAGTATTCCAGTCACCACACCAATATTGAAAACAGATTGAAGTGCTATCAGGGAGGTTAAACCGAATGCAAGCAATTTTTTAAAGTGGTCTGTATGAATACTAGCAATCCTAAATCCGATACGAATCATATTCCAATAAAGAGTACAAATTAATAGGGAACCTAAAAGACCCATTTCTTCACCAATTACCGATAATATAAAGTCGGTATGTGCCTCAGGTAAAAAAAACAACTTCTGTCTAGATTCTCCTAAACCAGCTCCCAGAGCTCCGCCATTTTGGAAACCAAGGTAGCTTTGGATGATTTGAAATCCCCCTTCTTTGAAGTCATTCCAAGGGTCTATAAAGCTAGTAAGGCGCTTCCAACGATATGGTGCTGACATGATGCCAAGAATTCCAAGACTTATTGTTGATATAGCTGAAGCAATGATGAAATGATAGCTTGCTCCACAAATGTAAATCATTAAAAATGTGATAGAAACCAGTAAAACCGTAGTTCCAAAATCTGGTTGCAGCATGAGAAAAATCACAAAAAGCATGAGGACAAGTAAATTTGGTAAGATTCCCCGTCTGAAGTTTGTGACATCATTTTTTTCTCTGCTAAGGTTCTTTGCTAAAAAGAAAATAAGTCCGAACTTGGCTAATTCTGATGGTTGAAAACTTGCAAATCCCAAATTTATCCACCTTGCCGCACCTCCTACAGATTTATACACCCCAGGGATTAGGATAAGGCTTAGCAGCAGTATACTCATAACTAGGAGGGGAAGGGCTAAATGTTCGATAAATTTGAAGGAAATAAACTTGAACCAAAGGATAAGTCCGATACCGATACCGATTGCAAAAAGTTGTTTTTCCATAAAATAAAAAGAATTCTCGTAGAGTTCAGCACCCTTCATAGCTGAAGCTGCATAGAGAGATAGCAAACCAATTGCTATTAAAATAGCAGTTGTAGCTAATAGGTAACGGTGGTGATTTGCTTTTGGTGTACGTTCCATAGCTATTGGATATCTAGTAGAGATTTTATTTTACTTTTGAAGTATTCTCCACGTTCTTCAAAATTTTTGAACTCATCAAAGCTCGCGCATGCAGGTGAAAAAAGTAAATCAGGATTGCTTACGCTCAGCGATAAAATCCCGGGTAAGGCATCCATGGTAGTCTTAAGGCTTGGGTACACAATAGGGTTCATCTCCTTCAATTCCTCAACGATCTTTGGAGCCTCCTGCCCAAATACGATTAAACTCTGGATTAGACTGCGATACTTTTTAACAGCTGTAAAACTCTCTCCCTTACCCTGCCCTCCAATGAGCAGAACTGTTGCTTTATGTAGGTTTGATAGAGCAACTAAAGTAGAGTCAACATTTGTGGCCTTGCTGTCATTTATGACTGTGGCACCATTAATTGTACCAATTTTTTCAAATCGATGGGAGAGCCCTCTGTAAGAAGCAAGATATGGAATTACTCGAGATACAGAGGTTTCAATTAGCTGTGCAACTAATGATGCAGCATAGAATCCATTGAGTCGGTTATGCCATTCATGCTGCCCTGATTCGTTAGGGTCCACTTGAGCGATTGCCAAATTAGGGTCGATAACCTGCAAATGACATTGTGGCTGTCTAAGTTGCGAAGCCATGCTAAAGACTTGGGAGTCTACTAAGGCATGAGAATCTTTTGGACACATCAGAACTAACTTCCATTTCTCCAACAAATATTGTTCTAGAGATCCATGACGTGCTAGATGATCGGGGATCAAATTAAGGATTGCAGCAACCTGCGATCGAATCTCACTGGATTGCTCTAGTTGATACGAAGAAAGCTCTAATATCATGATTTTGGGATGAGGCTTATCACGAATAATTTCTGAAGGGGGTGTCCCAATATTTCCAGCTAGAGCTGCATTATAGCCCATTTGCCTAAGCAGATGGTATGCCATTGATACGGTCGTCGACTTACCATTTGTTCCAGTAACACTGATTACTATCCCTTTATAGTAAGATAAGGCTAATTCCACTTCACTTACAGTTGGGAGGCCTTGTTGCTTCGCTTTCTTAATATAAGGGTGTGTTTGAGTTATTCCTGGGCTAAGCACTATTCCGGAGGTAATAGTGCTGCATAATGAGTTTCCCTCATCTTGATCCCTAAGATCTATACCCAAATCAATTAGATCTTTTTTTGTAGAGCTTGGTATTATCCTCTGGTCCGTCAATACAACCTTGTGCTTTTTGGCTGCAAGCAATTTAGCAGCTGCTATGCCAGAGCGGCCAGCCCCTAAAACCATCCATGTCATAAAAACCCCGTGAAGCTATCGAATTTTGAGGCTAAGAAGGCCAACCATGGCAAGAACAATTGAAATGATCCAAAAGCGTACGATCACCTTAGGCTCTGGCCATCCTTTTAGTTCAAAGTGATGATGGATAGGGGCCATGCGGAAAATTCGTTTTCCTGTTAGCTTATAGGAGCCTACTTGAGTGATTACGGATATGGCCTCTAGAACAAACACACCGCCAATGATTGCTAAAAGAAGTTCGTGCTTTGAAAATACGGCAAGAGCTCCCAAAGCACCTCCGAGAGGGAGCGAACCGACATCTCCCATAAAGACCTGGGCTGGATAGGTGTTGTACCATAGAAAACCCATGCCAGCCCCAACAATACTTGCAGCAAAAATTGTAAGTTCGCCACTTCCTTTGACGAAGGGAAAGTGCAGATATTCGGCCATAAAATAGTTTCCAGATACATATGCTAAAACAGCAAAACAGGCTGCAGAAATCATCACTGGGCCAATTGCAAGCCCATCGAGCCCATCAGTAAGATTGACAGCATTACTTGCTCCAACAATGATGAAAACTCCAAAAGGAATATAGAGATGGCCTAATGGCAAATTGGTATCTTTGAAAAATGGGAAGTTGACTACACCAGATTCATTGCCGTAGAAATAATGAAAAGTGCATGCAAATGTAGCAATTCCAATTTGCCAGGCGAGCTTACCTCGTCCTGAAACACCTTTTGTATTTTTTTTGCTAATTTTACTGTAGTCATCCCAGAACCCTAACAAGCCATAACCGGCAAATATCGTAAGAGATAACCACAAATAGTGATTGAGCCAATCCATCCACAATAAGCAGGGAATAGTCACCGCAAGAATTATAAGTCCTCCACCCATTGTTGGAGTACCGGCCTTGGAGAAGTGACTAGATGGTCCATCGTCTCTTACTACTTGGCCAATCTGTTTTACCTTGAGCTTACGAATAAACCATGGAGAAAAAATAAAGCTAATAATTAGGGCTGACAATAAAGAAACTATCGATCTGAAAGTGATGTAACGGGTTACATTTAATGCGCCCCAATCATCCACAAATTGATATAGAAAATGATAAATCAAAGTTTTACTCGCAGTTGGTTAGCAGTAATGTTCGACTATACGGTCTAAATGGACTCCATTTGACCCTTTAATAAAGACTACTTGTCCTTTCGCACCTAAATCAACGTTAGCGTTGAGAAAGTCCTCGACATCACCATAACTTAGAGTTTGATGCTTAGGCAGACCTTCTGAAATGGCTTTGTCGACAATAAGCTTTGAGTGTTCACCAATCCCAATTAAGAAAAGAGGATTTACTTGGGCTTTGCAATACGAACCCAATTGGCTGTGCTCGATATTTGCATTCTGACCAAGCTCAAGCATGTCTCCTAGAATGACAACTTTAGCTTGTTGTGGGTAACGTTGGACTAAGGTATTGATACCTTCTTTCATGCTATCTGGATTGGCATTGTAACAGTCGTCAATGATGGTCAATTCATCTTTTTTGAAGATATTAAATCGACCTTCAAGCCCTGTAAAACTAGTGAGCGCTTCAATCATGGTCTCAATATTTAAGCCAGCAGCAGCACCCATAGCGAGCGCAGCTGCTGCATTGATCGGGTATGCTGAGTGCCCTTGGGAAAATCTCAATTGAAATTCCTTACCTTGGAAGCAGATCATGGTGGCAAGGCTGCCATCATGATGCCAATCTTGATTTTTAATAAGCATGTCTGCCCCAGTTTGATATCCAAAGCTGGTTTTAGGCACCTCTAAATATTCACAATTGGTACGAATCCTCTCGTCATCGTGGCTAAAAACTATGTGCTTCAGCTCTGAGGTAGAGTTAAATATTTCGAGCTTCGTTTTTAATATGGCATCTTTAGATTTAAAAATCTCGATATGAGCAGTCTTGGCATTAAGGCAGGCTGCTATATTGGGCTTGGCAATATCCACTAGCTTGCCAATGTCGAGCGGTCTACGTGCTCCCATTTCCACTACAGCAAATTTATGGTCCTCCTTGATTCTCTGCAAGGTAATAGGTACACCAACCTCATTGTTAAAATTACCTGCAGTCGATAAAGTCTTTGGCTCTATTGAAGCAAGAATGGTCGCTAACATTTCTTTCGTAGTCGTTTTTCCTACTGAACCGGTTAGAGCGAACAAAGTTAAATTTTTATGTTTTAAGCGCCAAAGCCTTGCAAGGTTTTGAAATGCTAGCAAGGTGTCTTGGACTAAAATCCCTTTTTCTTTGTGTGAAGAGCTCAAATGTTGGGTGTATCGTTCTTCATAGATATAGCCTTTAGCACCTTGCCTTAGAGCAGCTTCTATAAATTGGTGGCCATTAAAGTTCTCTCCGACCAAAGGAATGAACCAATCACCAGATTGGATTTTCCGCGAGTCAGTGTTCCAGTGCTCGATGCTAGGCGCTTTTACGTTGCGGCCAATGAGCGCGGTGGCATCTGATTCGAAGCAATGTGAATAGTCATTCCAAGTTAATTTCACGGTATATTCTCCTCTTCTTCGGAGTCTAAAATAGCTTTTGCCACCTGAAAATCATCAAATTCAAACACCTTTGATCCAATGATCTGATAGTTTTCATGGCCTTTTCCAGCTACTAGAATAAAATCATCTTTTTTCGCGTATTCAATGGACCATGCTATTGCAGACTTTCTATCTTCTATCATAACAGGTTGGCTCTTTAAAAATCCCCTCTGAATATCTTTTAAAATTTTTTCTGCAGGCTCGTTTCTAGGGTTATCAGAAGTGAGTACAACCTTGTCGGCGAGTGTTTCTGCAATCAGCCCCATTTTTTTGCGTTTATTTCGATCTCTCTCCCCTCCGCAACCGAATACGACATACACCATTCCACTGCAGTAGGGTTTGATGGTTTCAATAGTCTTTTCAAGGGCGTCTGGAGTATGGGCGTAATCAATCAGAACGCAAGGAGCATTCAATTTTTTCGATGGTACTTTTTGCAGGCGTCCAGGAACTCCACTCAAATCAATGGTTTTGCGTGGCGATGGCATTTTCCCAACAGCTTTCTCATAAACCCCGAGTGCGCAGAGGAAATTTTCTACATTATGGCTTCCCCAATAAGGGATCTGGTAGTGAAACTCACTTCCTTTATAGCTCAAATAGACATCAGATCCCCCATTCCCTGTTGCAATCTGAGACACGGCCATCAGAGGTTTCAATGTGCTCTTGCCCAGTCCATAGGTGACGATGTCTTGGCATGCAAGTTTTTCGTAAGGAGGAATAGGACTTATGCTTGTATTGATGATCGCCCTTCCTCCTGGTGCTAGAGATTTAAGAAACAGGCTCCATTTTACTTTCCAATACGCATCCATAGTTTTATGAAAATCAAGATGGTCCTGAGAAAAACTCGTCCATGCAATACAATTGAAACGGATGGGGGCTAATTTTTCTTGAGCAATGGCATGAGATGAGGCCTCCATCGCAAGAATCTTGACGCCTTTTTCCAAGGCTAACTTTAGGCTTAAGTAGAGAATAGGGGGATCAGGAGTTGTGTGGGAGGTCCTAAACTGATCCCCATTGAGGTAAATACCGAGTGTCCCAATGGTAGCATAGGGAATATTATGGGATTCAAAAAGAGATTTCAGCATCCAAAGGCTGCTGGTTTTTCCATTGGTTCCTGTAATTGCTATGTTTGTTAATTCATTTTGTGGGTTTCCACATGCTAAGGCACAAAGGTAAGACCACGCTTTTCTTGAATTATTAACCAATAGAATAGGAGCTTTTTGGCTTTCTTCCTCTAAAGAAGATGGTTTTTCAGCTATGATCAATCCTGGTTTTTTGTTGAGTACTTCGGGGATGTATTCATGAGAATCTGTTCTAAGCCCTTCATAGGCAATAAAAATGTCTCCGGCTTTTATTTGTCTGGAATCACTTATAATTCTACCCTTACCTTGCAGGCCACTCTCCCATGGAAATAGACCTTGGGCATTTACACAATCCTGTTGTTTTAAATGCTCATATGCAAGTTTTAGGTTAAGAATGAGATCTTTTTCAAAGTAGGTCATGAAGCTATTTCTCAATAGAATAGAATATTTTTGGGAGTCAAGGTTGTTCATCTGAACGAGAAATCTATAAGATATGTGATCGACGGCGAACTTGCAAATCGGCAATCAAGCTCTTGGGCTTGGGCTTGGGCTTGTATGGTTTTGCTTTCTCCATTTTCTAGTAAACTCCTAGCTTATCGAAGAGAGGGGGCGTGTGAAAAAGCGTTTTAGTGTTATCCCAGCTGTATACCTAGTTTTGATGGACCAGAATAAGGTCTTGCTATCTTTGAGGAAAAATACAGGATTTGCGGATGGTTGGTATGGTTTGGTTGCAGGTCACGTAGAAGGTGGAGAAACCTTTATGCAGGCCATGATGAGGGAAGCCTATGAAGAAGCCGGATTAAAACTAAATCCACGTGATTTGCAGCTGGCTTCAGTTATTCATCGTAAGTCTGATGATCGAGAAAGTGCCGATATTTTCTTTTTATGTAAGGACTTACAAGAAAAATTTATAAATAGAGAACCAGGTAAATGTTCTGAGCTAAAATACTTTTCCATTGGTGCCTTGCCAGAAAATACCATTCCATATGTTCGAGAAGGAATCATGAACTGTTTGCATGGAATTAGTTACAGTGAAGCTGGCTGGGATCAGATTTGGACTGGCAACTAACTCTGTGGGTGGGTGGCATTTAGGTCTGGTGCGACATTCAAATATTTAAGGGTTTTTTCGACAATTTCGCTGAATACTGGTGCCGCCCAAAGCCCTCCGTAGTAGGGTTTTTTTTGTGGTTCGTCCAACACAACATACACTGCAATATGTGGGTCTGAAACAGGTGCAAAACCTGCAAAATTGGCTATTCTTTTGTTATTTGCGTAGGATTTTGTCAAAGGATCAATTTTTTCAGCTGTCCCTGTTTTGCCTGCTGTTGAGTAAGATTTTGTTCTTGCCCGTGTTGCAGTTCCTTCTAAGACCACTTTTTCTAAGATTCTAGCAATATGGTGGGCAGTTTGAGGGCTTAAAACTCTGCGTTCAATGATTGGGCTGAAGTCTTGGAGGATATGGCCATTTGATGACTCAACCCTTTCTACCAAGTATGGTTTAATCAGATTTCCTCCATTAGCTATACTGGCGTAGGCTTGAATCACTTCCAAACCGGTAACGAGAAGTCCTTGCCCAAATGATATATTAGCAAACCTGATGGGGCTCCATGTATCTGCAGCTGCAATTGATCCAGTGGTTTCACCAGGAAGCCCTATTATTGGCTTATCACTGGCAAACCCAAATTTCTTTAGGGATTCAAATAAGTTTTTTTGCCCGATTCTCAACGCCACCTTAAAGGTACAAATATTACTTGAGTGAATGAGAATTTCTTCGGTAGTGCGAAATTCTTTGGGGTGGTCGTCATGAATGAATAAATTATCGCTGACTTCATACCTTCCATTTTTTTCACAGTGATGAATTTCGAAAGGGCTGGTTTTTCGATTTTCAATTGCCCATGCAACAACAAATGGTTTCATGACCGAGCCAGGTTCAAAGCGATAAGCAATGGAATGGTTGACAGTATGAGCCATTTTTAAGTGTGATGGATTGTTTGGGTTGAAGTTTGGGTGGTTTGCCATTGCTAAGATGCGTCCAGTATGTGGGTCCATCACAATAGCAAAGCCGATCTTAGCCTCACTCTTTTTGATACCTCTTTGGAGGGCTTCTTCCGCAATTCCTTGAATGGCACGATCTAAGGTTAAAATGATGTTACTTCCTGTTTTCTCAGGAGTGATCTGTTCAGCATTCATTAAAATGAGATGACCTCTAGCATCTTTTAAGCTGATTAGTTTGGAGGAGGTTCCTTGAAGTTCCTGGTCAAAAGCATGTTCTAGGCCTAAGAGGCCCACATTATCAATTCCCACATATCCCAATAGGTTTGCAGCTCCCCTACCACCAGGATAATAACGTGAAGGCTCCAAGACATAATGCATCCCTTTGAGTTCCAATTTCTTTAGTTTTTCTGCTATTTGATAAGATATTTTGCGTTTTAGCCAAGCAAAGTATTTTGGTTTTTTGGCAAGCGCTCTAATCTTTTTTTTCGACAATCCCAAGACTTGGCTGAGTTTTCCCAACTGTTGATTGCTTGGGTCAAAAACTTTGGGGTTAATCGCAACAGAAGGGGTTTTGATGCTTATTGAAAGAGGAGCTTTACGACGATCGTAAATGTTTCCTCTAAATGCCGACAGACCGATAGCAGATTGATACTGTTTATCTGCTATGTGCTGTAGCAGGTTGGCTGAGCTGGGAAATAGTTGGATCATGATTGCTCGGAGGATAAGAAGGCTAAATAGGATCTTAAATATGCTGGAAATATAATCGGATCTTAGCTTTATTGTTTTTCTATTAATCATTTTTACTGATAATCACTTATTTGCGAAAGCAGATTTTTGATTTAGCTGTTTTTCATTTTTCTTTAAATCGTTGGCTACAATTTCTTGTAAATGCTCCTTGGTAGTAATTTTTGCGAGTTCCATCGTCAATAAACTACGGACTTTAATTAGGTCTGCTTCACGTTCTTTCATCCTGCCAATCTCGTAACCTAGTAAGGTAATTTGAATCCTTGAATGAATGCGCAGGAATGAAAAAATAAGAATGAGAGCGAAAAAAAAATAAAGAAAAAGTGTAGTAGGTATACTTGGTCGCTTCAAAAGTTTTCTCCTTCTGAAGCCTATTATTTCACAATTTTTCTAATACTCGTAGTTTCGCGCTCCTGGATCTTGGATTTGAACTAATTTCTTCCTCTTTTGGAATAATCGGAAAAGGCTTGATGATCCGAGCTTGAATGTTTTGAAAAGATTTCAATTCAGATTCCGTTAATGGTAGGTCGCGAGGGAGTGATTGCCCTGGCTTTTTTCCTGATTTTTCTTTGAAAAAATCTTTGACAATCCGATCTTCAAGAGAGTGAAAGCTGATAATTGCTAACCTCCCACCAGGTGACAAGCAGGCAAACGCTTGTTCAAGTAGAATTCTTATCTCTTCAAGTTCTTTGTTGACATAAATTCTTAGAGCTTGAAAAGTTTTTGTTGCAGGATGCTTCTTACTTTTTTTCTTATAATGGATTGCCTTGGCTACAAGGTTAGCTAGTTCAATAGTCGTAGTTATTGGACTATTTTCGCGTTGTTTTACAATGGCGTTAGCTACAAATCTTGCTTTTGGTTCCTCTCCTAGGGATCTTATGATTTTTTCTAAGTCTTGGGAGCTGTAATTTGCGATAACTTCTGCAGCAGAGGGATCTTGGGATTCCGGAGACATCCGCATATCGAGAGGACCATCGCGCATAAACGAAAAACCTCGATTAGATTCGTCAAGTTGGGGGCTAGATACTCCTAGGTCAGCACAGATTCCATGAATGGAGACTTCTTGTGGAATATATTTAGTAAAATCGGAAAAAGGAGAATGGACTAAGCCTAATTGATTATTTACGATTTGTTTATAAAACTTTTCTTGCAAGCTTTCTATTGCTCTTAAATCCCTGTCACAAGCAAAGACCTTTCCAGTTGGTCTTACTCGTTCAAGCAATAAGGATGTGTGTCCTCCCCCACCTGCTGTGCAATCCACAGCCGTATCACCAGCCTTAAGTATCAGGGCATCCACCAGCTCATTTAAAAGGACAGTCTTATGTTCAAAAGTAGGCAAAAAATAGTCTCCTCAAATCAAGCTATTTCAGCATGTATAGAGAAATAGAGATTATGCGATTATTCGTTTATACAAAACCTATAGATGTGCGTTTTAACGCATGTTCAAGCATAAACTTTGAACGAGTGATGAAGAGTATTTGTTGCATAGTCAAAGAATAACTGAACAGTGAAAATGCTATAACATGTATAAGTGACCATTGGGAACATTTGTTTCTACCTACCTGTAATTAATCGTATTTAATCCGTGTACAATCCAACTCATGCCTTGATGAATGGGTATTCAATATATAAGGCTATGCATTGTGATCAGTGTCCTAGTGAAAGTTGATTATGAATTAATGTCTAATACTCAAAATATACATGAATATTAGGAAGATACATCACTTTGCAAAGCACAAAAATACCATTCTAATAGACTAAGGAAAACTTCCTCCCTTCCGAAGGGGGGTTGTAGATCAATTTATCCATTTTTTAATAAGGAGGATGCGTTATGAGGCTAAGAAGGCTACGTGGCTTTTGGGTCATGAGCCTGCTCTTGTTTGGGTTGATGGCTGTTTCGTGCTCTAGTCAGCAACAGGATCAAGAAGGTCTTGAAAGCTCAGAGTATGGAGAGCAGGACCAAGAAGACATAGACCAACAAGAGGGGCAAGAGGACTATCAAGAGGAAAATGAGCAGGGAGAGGGTGAATATGACAATAGTCAGTTGGTCCAACAGGGAGATTTGCAAGGTCTTGATGGGGGCAATAATCTTCTGGGAAATGAAGGCGGTCAGGAAGGCAACTATGGTGAAGGCGGGGACAATGATCTAGCTAACATCATCAATGAAATGAACCAGTTAAATGATGAAAGTGGTGGTAATGTTGCGACAGGTAACATTGGTGGTGCTTTCGATCAGGCAGGCGACCTTGAATCAAATCAGGCTTATTCGGATGGAGGATTCAGCTCCGCTCCAAGCTCAGGTGGAGGAGGAGTTGTAACTGGGAGTGCAGGGACAGCAGCTGGACCTGGCTTGCCTGAACTAGGTTCAAAGCTAGCTTACATTGTTGTAAGAGGTGATACCCTTGGTAAAATCTCTAATCGGATTTATGGAAGCTCAGGTAAGTGGAGAGAACTTGCTAGCAATTCAGGGATTGAAAACCCAAGTATGATCTTTCCTGGAGATGTGGTTTATTACCAACTCACATCTGAGGCAGTTGCTTTTGCAAGCGATTATGAAAATCTTGAGAAAGAGGAAATTACAGTTGAAAAAGGAGAAACACTAAGAACTATTGCAAGTAAGACTTACGGAGATCCGGAAACATGGAAATCTATTTGGAGGCAGAATGGCCAAATTATGGATCCAAATAAAATTGAGGCAGGCACAAAGTTATATGTGATGTCCAAAACTACATTAGCAGCTCTTAAAAATGACAATTTTGGAAATAATTCCATGGTGCAAGATGACAGCGCTTGAAGCAGAGCTTGTAGCTAACCAAGGAACTGAAAGTGTGCAAGGTAGCGCACATGAGTTGATCAAAGCAGAATTGTGGAATGATGAATTTAGCTTTGCAGCAGATTTAGTTGAATGGGATGTGTAAGATTTATCTACAGAACTGGGTTATATGTGAGTAAAAATAAATGAAAACTGTTTTAACCACAAAAAAAGAAAAACCCTTGAGAGTGAGAGAAATGAGTTCGAAAGACTTGAATTTTAAAGCTAAAATTAAAGTTGTGGATTCGAATTGATGGTTTGTAAAACCATATGCGGAAGAACTATTAGGGTGACTGATAGAAGTTAATGAGAGGTCTGAGCTGATATAAAATTCCTAGTTGTGAATTTAATTTCAGCTGGAGCTCCAAATAGAAACTTTAAACTCCTCACCTAAGTAATATATTTTCCTAGTCAAGACATAGCATCTGCTGTTTCTAAGGAAAAAAAGCAGATAACAAAAAGAGCACAGCCTTATGGGCGGGTGCTCTTTTTGGTTATACCCCACTTTCCAATTATTCTAAGAGCTTATTATTTCAATTGTCTATTCTGTCTAAACATGTTTGATGAAATGTCTATGCCTAATCACAAATTTCTTAGAGTTCATATTAAAACTATTCTGCTCAGCTAATCATTTTTTTGCTTGTATAGGGTAATCAATTTCAAGGCATGGCCGATGAGTGACTGAATCACTAAATTTAAATAGTTGGAATTGACTTATGAGAAATAGTTCATTGCTAGGAAAAATTCTTCTACTATTCTATCTATCTTTGTCCAGTAGTTTGGCACAGGGTAAAGACAAGTTGCAACACCATCCGGAGCGCAAGTCAGATGTGTTGGTGCCTTTTTTGTCGTACCTGTTCCCTGGTTTTGGGCAGTGGGTTGAAGGGGACTATGGAGCTGGGTTCGTTTACAGTGGGGTTGCCGTAGGTTCCTTGAGCTATTCGCTTCAACACACCAATGAATTGCAAAGATCTGGCTATAGTGAGGATGAAATTAATGAAAAATTGACTGACCTGCAAAGCAAAGATTCAGTTGTGAGAAAAATCCGCTTAGGGTCCCAAACAAGAGATTTAATGGGAGGGCTTAGCGCATACCAGAGTTTTCGTAGTGCTGTTAAGTCCAGACAAGTTCATGGAGAGTATCTATTTCTAACAAAAGAGGAAAAAGTTTCAGAAATCATGACAGCTCCGTTCCGGTTTGAATATTTAAAGAGATCTACAACATATATTCCTTTGGGAATTATAGGAGCTTATGCTGCACTTGTTCTAGCAAGTAGTGACGAGGCAATCGCTGAAAGCAATCTAAGAAAGTCAGTGTTTACCTCTGAGGATGCTGTTTACGTAGGAGCAACCTCTTATAATGCTGGTGTTTGGGAGGAAGCATTCTTTAGAGGTTGGATGATGCCAGTATTCATGGAATCTATGAATAGTGAGTTATGGTCGAATGTTGCATCTGCTGGTATTTTTGCTCTTGCTCATGCTAGCTCGGTCCCGATTCCCATAGCCCAAGCGCTGCTAGGCTTTCACTTTGGTGTTGTTAGCCAAGATAATGATTGGACTATAGGTGAAGCGACCTTTATCCATGCTTGGTGGGATGTGGTTGCCCTAGCAGTCAGCTATAACTTCGAAAAAATTGATCCTAAACAAAGTGTAAAACCGATGCTTACTCTACCCCCATTGCTACTTTCGTTCTGATTTAGTTGTTGACTTACCTGTGTTGAACTTGCCATGAAAAGAATAAAGCAACCGCATACATGGAGGGATGCATGCGTGATACAGATTTACGATGCCACTTAGAAGAATTACGAAAGACCTATGTTTATCCAACAAAAGTAGCGCTATATAATAGACCGCTTAGCTTAGTTCGAGGCAAAGGTACGCGCGTTTGGGACCAAGATGGACAGGAATACCTTGATGCCATCGGGGGGATTGTGTGCATTTCTGTTGGGCATAATCACCCTAAAATAAAACAAAAAATACTATCTATGCTTGCGGAAGATGAAATCCAGCACACTAGCCACTTATACTTATCCCTATATATGGAAGGATTAGCAGAGAAACTTGCTAAACTTGCACCCGGCTTGCCCCGAAGCTGCTACATCACTAATTCAGGATCTGAAGCCAATGAAATGGCTGTTTTAACTGCCCGAGTTGCTACTGGGGAGCAGATGATGATCGCGCTTCGCCACTCCTATCATGGCGGTACAAACGCTACTTTGGGTTTATGTGGTAATGCCAGCTGGAAGTATCCCCATCAAGGGGGGGGAGGTGTTGCTCATGCTGTAGCACCATATTGTTATCGTTGCCCATTTGGAGCTAATAACAAGACTTGTGATTTAGAATGTTCCAAGGATGTACGTAGTGTTGTGGAAACAGTTACTAGTGGCAAGGTGGCAGGGATCATTGTAGAGCCGATCCTTGGAGTTGGGGGTTTCATTGATCCGCCGCGTGAATACCATGCTAAAGTATTCGATATTATAAAAAGTTTTGGTGGGATTTACATTTCTGATGAAGTGCAAACAGGGGTTGGGAGAACGGGAGAAAGTTTTTTTGCAATTGAGCAAAGTGGCGTGGTACCTGACATCGTAACAATGGCTAAGGGCTTAGGGAGTGGTGCTCCTATTGGCGCTGTTATTGCTGACCGAAGTCTTGCAAATGAGTTAAATGGCAAGCATCATTTCAGCACCTTTGGCGGAGATCCTTATCAAAGTATGCAGGCTGCAATGGTGGTAGATATCATCGAAGAAGAAAAGCTGATGCAAAATGCGGAGAATGTTGGTGCCCGACTTAAGGCAGGTCTACTAGATCTGCAAGAGCAGTTTCCCATCATTGGCGATGTCAGAGGAAGAGGGCTTTTACTTGGCTTTGAACTTGTAAAAGATCCCTTATCAAAAGAGCCGGCTACCGATGTTTGCAAACAGCTTCTTGAGCTCTGCAAAGGTGAAGGGCTCCTTTTAGGAAAAGGTGGCTTGTGGGGGCATGTAGTAAGGATAGCTCCTCCTCTTAATCTTAGTTTTTCTGAGGCTGATGAGCTCTTACTGAAGCTTAAGAAGGCATTTATAAAATTGGTTCTGACACCCTAAACACATCTTTTTTTGACCAGCTAGTGCTCCCCGTCTGATCTGTACATATTGAATTTAATTTTTTCGTGTGAAATTTGACTTTTTCATATTATATGGTGGGTCGAATATGTGTGGGAGGTTAGAGGTGGAGTGGGTTCCAGTTTGCGACGATGAAAAGTTTATCAATAGCACTAAGAGGCCGCCATCTTTGGGAGAAGAGCTTAAGCCTGAAGAATGCTTCACGCTTGCTTGCTCCAGTGCTCTACAAGGAGCCGGACGTGTGGCAAGCAACCCATTAGTTGGGGTTGTGGCAGTTGATAAAGATCATAAATTCATTGGATTAGGTGCTCATTTGCAGTTTGGCCAAGCACATGCTGAAGCTAACCTGATTAAGTTTATTGAGGACAATGGGTTAATTTCCCATTTAGCTGGAGCAACCCTATATTGTACTTTGGAACCTTGTTCTTTTCATGGCAAGACGCCATCTTGTGCAAAATTGCTCAGCAGCATGCCTATAAAAAAGCTCATATATGGGCAAATGGATCCTAACATCAAGGTAAATGGGCGTGGATTAAGAATCTTAAAAGAAGCTGGAGTTGTATGTGAACAGGATTCCCGATTTACCAAAGAGTCAGCGAGACTTATAAAACACTTTTCATGGTCTTTAATTAATGCAAAGCCTTATGTTGCTTTAAAGATGGCTATGTCTTTTGATGGGAAGGTAGGCAAAGATAGTACAGAACGTTTTTGGATTACCGGAGAAAGGTCTCGCCAATATGGCCACTGGCTAAGACATTTTTATGAGGGGATCTTGATTGGTGCTGAGACTGTGATCGTGGATAATCCGTCTCTTTCAGTTCGGCATACTGAGATTTTTTCCCCGAGTCCGGTGGCGAAAGTCATTTTGGATCCAAACGGAAGAGCTCTGCTTTCAAGGTGCTTATCAAAGCATCGCTTACTGACTTCCTTAACTTCTAGTGACAGAGTTTATTGGGTTGTTAAAAAGGGACTTAACGAGAAAAAGTTTGAAGTGATACAGAAACAACTCGAACAAGTTGGTGCTAGTCTCATCCAACTCGAATGTGATCACCTAGGTTTAGACCTGAAGACACTGTTGGTAAGCCTTTATGACCTAGGTATTCATAGTCTTTTACTCGAAGGTGGGCGTCATGTTTGGTCAAGCTTCTTGAGTCAGCAACTAGTGCAGAGCTTGCATGCTTTTCATGCAAGCACCATTTTGGGAGGAGAAAATTACCATAGATGGGATGATTGTTTGAGTCCCATTGAGGGCACAAAGTTGGTTCGAAAAAGGATTTCACCAATGACTTCAGATTGGCTTATTGAGGCGGACTTAAAGTACCCTGGGGAGGTTTTATGAAATGCGAGCGCCCAAGTTTTGAAACAATCTATATGAAACTTGCTATGACTATGGCGCTAAGATCTACCTGTAAGCGTTTGCAAGTGGGTACTATCATAACAACCATAGACTTTAGAAAAGTTTTAGCCGTTGGCTATAACGGGAATGCCAGTGGCCTAGCAAATCAATGTGATACCCAGATTCCTGGGCAATGTGGATGCCTCCATTCCGAGGAAAATGCTGCCATAAATTGCGATAGTCCGCGTTATGTTGAAAAATTTGTTTTTGTTACTCATCATCCCTGTATTTATTGTGCAAAACGTTTGATCAACCTCGGTAATGTCAAAAGAGTAAACTACTTACATGATTACCGAAATTCTTCTGCAAGGGAACTGTTCGCGGAGGTAGGGATAGAATTGAATAAAATGGAATTTGTTGGTCTTCTAACTGAGCAATAGTCACGATTGGTCCGCCTTCCCTTCTTTGAGTAAACTTAAGATCATCTGATTGATTCTGGTGCAGTAAAGTAGCACAAATTTATTGTCATAGTGGCTCTTAGGATCGTAAATTATTTTACAGAACTATGACTTCAACGAATTCTCTGCTGAATTCGTTGAAAGGATTGAGTATAATGGGAGATATGTAAGAGATTAGTGTAAAGTCAAAGATACCTTTTTGGAAAAGTTGGGAATTTTATTGTGCAGCAGCATAATCTCATAAAATATAACGAATCCAATAACGGTATGAGTATTGAGATTCAGCCGTTTTACGTGCCTGAACGTTCACTTCCTGCTCATAAGGTTTATTTCTATGCATATGCTATTACCATAACCAATTTGAGTAGTGCTCCTGTTCATCTATTGCGTCGGTATTGGATTATAAAAAATGGGATCGGGCATGAAGATCGAGTGGAAGGGGAAGGTGTGGTCGGTAAGCAGCCATGCATATTACCCAAAGAGTCCTTTAAGTACGCGAGCTTTTGCCCACTACAGACTCCATATGGGAATATGAGAGGTCGATACCAAATGAAAGGAGAGCAAAGAGGTTTATTCTGGGTAAAGGTACCAGTCTTTTTTTTCCGGCCTCCAGAAGATCTTGTTCAGGAAAACAGATGTTTAATTTAGTTATATAAATATGCTAAGAATTTATTTTTACTATTATTAGAATGTAAAAATTAGTCTAAGACTATCGAGTCGTACCGAAGCAGATTTTATATGTCTAATTACTTCTTGCTTATATTGTTTTAAGATATCGATTTCTTGGTTTGAGATATTAGGATTAATTTTTGATAAGTACTCAAGCCTCTCAGACTCTAAACTCAGTCCAGTTTCTGCATTTTTTATAGCTTCTTCCTTTAGTTTATCAGCCCACCCTTCAGCATGATTTAATATTTTTTCAAGCAGAGGTTGAATTGCAGAACGCATTTGAGCTCGATCAAATTGAAGTTCTTCCTCACCCATTTCTGAAATTTGGTGACTTTCATTTTTGTATTGCTGATGCTTTATTGGTTTTCCTTGATGGTCGAGGCAAAACTCTTTGACGGCAAGAGGAAGGTACGAACCGAGTTCCAAGTGTCTCGCTCCTACTGCTTCTAGAATCAAAGACACCTCCATAATCATACCTGTTCCTAGTGGTGACTCTGGCCATTTGCAAATACTACTTACCCCTTCACCCCTATCAAGTAATAGACTTAAACAACTTTCTACCATAGGGTGATCCAAGCTAAGAAAAAGAATATCTTCTCGCTCCAATGCAACATCTCGATCGAAAGTCAGTAGGGTATCTTTATCATCGGCAATTCCAGGGAAGCGGTCTATAAAGCTTAATGATTCAGCTCTGACTACCAAGGATCCTCGGTCATCAAATTCTTCGTAGTCGATCCCATAGTGCTCAAACATTGCTCTCATAAAGAACTCTAGCTGAGGGTCATCGTCTACATCTTCAACCAATTCGAGTAGTTTTTCACCTTTTTTTGGATCAAAAGAATTTAGGTCCAATAGGATATCAATACTATCGGCTCTTTCTTGCTTGAGCTGATTGGTTTGCTTTTTTGTGCGTTTCAAGAGGATGCTTAGGTATTGCCCACGTTGCTTATGTTCGGGGTGAGTTGGTAGGTATGCACGAAAAAGAAATAATAAGTCCTCAACAAACACTTCTAGCAAGGAGTCTGCTCCGTTCCATGAAACTTCGAAACTGTTCAACCCTTGATGGTACCAATTGAACAATACCTCTTCGGGGGTGTTTCTAAGCCAAGGTACATATATCTCCACTGCTTTTCTTTGACCAATTCGATCAAGCCTCCCTATACGTTGCTCCAATAGGTCAGGGAGCCTAGGTAGGTCAAGTAAGACCAATTTACTAGCAAACTGAAAGTTGCGCCCTTCCCCTCCAATTTCACTACTTATTAGTAATTTAGCCCCCTTCGGGTCGGCAAAATTTGCCGCTTCTCGGTCTCTTTCTATGATACTCAGCTCTTCGTGAAAGACTGCTATGCGTGAACTTTTTCCTTTTTGTATTGCAAGGTTATCAAGATAGTTTTGAGTCTCTTGAACTTTTTCTTTATTTGCACAAATGACCAAAGCTTTTTCTTCACCAAGTCCATTGATGAAGTCCTTTAGCCATAATAATCTAGGATTTTCCGAAGGTATGTCATTGAAACTACGCTTAAGTCCACGGCCAGTTGCATAGTCCATCAAATAAAGGTCAGATACTTCATCAGGGTTTTGTTGACTAAGGTGCAGTTCATATGATTTGCTAGGTACAAGCTCAATTGAATTCAGAACCCGCTTAGGAAAGCCTTTTAAACGTTCACGTCTATTTCTAAACAAAACCCTTCCTGTACCATGACGATCAACTAGGTTTTGGACTAAAGATTCGAAATCTATATTATTGCTTTGATGTTGTTTATCTAGATTCTTTAAAAATTCCAAGTCTTGAGAGAATACCTGATTCAATTTTTCGTAAAGGTTATCAGACCATTGTTCTTTAACTAATGATTTTGCTATTTCGGCAGTTTCACGCATATTATCAGATTCATCTAAAAACTCATCAAAGTCTGAATAACGATCGGGGTCAACTAAATTTAGTAGGCCAAACTGGGTAGTAAGCCCATGTTGTCTCGGTGTTGCTGTCAGTAATAACAAAGCTCGAGCTGCTTTGCTGAGATTTTTTGCCACAAGCCAGTTTGCATTTGGTTCTTCTTCGTCCCAATCTAGGTGGTGGGCTTCGTCAATAATAATTAGGTCCCATGTGGAATTGCATGCTTCAGAAAGTCGATCAGGATTATTTATTAAGAAGTCCATGGATACGAGGGCACGTTGGTTAAGCTGGAAAGGTGACAAACCTTGAGAAGCTTGTTCTTCGTCACATCTTTTGGCATTTAGAACGGAAAACATATCTCCGAAACGACGGAAAATTTCTGCCATCCATTGATGGGTCAATGATTCCGGAGTCACTATTAGTACTCGTTCAGCTCTTCCAAGTGCTTTCATCGCAGAATAAATGAGCCCTGCTTCGATCGTTTTTCCTAGTCCAACTTCGTCAGCAAGTAGTACTCGCGGAAAAGGTCGTCGGGATACCTGATGGGCAATATAAAGTTGATGAGCTAGTGGGCTAACTCTCGCTCCTACCAAACCTCTTACTATTTGGCTTCCTGCTTTTCCTCTGAGTTCCCACGCCTCCTTTCTAAGATCATACGTCTTATAGTGACTCCATTCGCCACCCAAGAGCGTTTCCATCACACCAGCATGATCAGTTGGGCAGGCCTCAATATCATACTCCCAATAAGTACAATTTCCGCTTGAATATTGGAAATAATTTCCAATTGTTTTTACAGCTTCGACCTTGAGAGTTTGACCTTCCGGAAGTTTGAACTCTTCACCAACTTGCAGGCTAAACCTCTGGATTGGAGCTGTGACTGCAGAGTAGCGTCGAGATTCACCAGATTGAATGAAAAGGGCTTCAAGAATACCTTCTTCTTGATCAACACGAGTGATAGCACCAAGTCCAAGCTCTGGTTCTGAACGGCTAATAACTGTTTGTTTAGTTACCCACATGCTGGTCTCTTCTAAGAAATTTGAGATGCTGAAATACCTATGTATGGCCAAGGCGATTGCTAGCTTATAACTGAAGCATACTATAACTACAATCTAAATATTGTACTTATCATTCACACACCTTACCCAATCAATTATTTTGAAGATTTAGTAATATTTTATTTGAAGGAAAAAACTAAATCACTGCTTTGCTTGGTCACTAGAAAGAATCTTAGCAACAAGGTCTATCTCTGATTCTTTATTCATGAAGGAAGTAACAAAACGGTAGCAATCTTCTGTCTGTGACCAACAATAAAATTGCATACCTTTTTCTCTGAGTAGATTTGCTATCGGTTTTGGAATGTAAGCGAAAATTTCATTAATCTCGCAAGGATGTTTTAGAGAAATATTGGGGTGAGAGCATAGTACGGCAGCTAATTTTTCTGCCATTTTGTTGGCATGTTCACCATTTTTGATCCATAAATTTTCATTTAAATAGGCTAGAAATTGAGCAGAGAAAAACCTAGTTTTTGATATTAGCTGACCCATTTTTTTGTGAAGAAAGTCGGCGTTCTTTCCAAGACCTGAGTTAAGAAAGACCACTGCTTCAGCTGCTAATGCACCGTTTTTCGTACCTCCAAATGAAATAACATCGATACCAAGCTGGCTCGTGATATCTGAAGGGCGACAATTAAGTTTTACAAGTGCGTTTGCAAAACGAGCTCCATCCATATGCATAGGAAGTTGATATTTAACAGCTATTTTCCTTATTTTCTGGATTTCGTTAATACTGTAAACGGTTCCACACTCATTGCCCTGGGTGATGCTGATGCAGCCAGGCATGCCTTGATGTGGCCTCATTTCTAGGTGACCAATGATGGTATTCTCAAGGGTATCTGGGTCAATTTTCCCATGATTTCCAGGTATTGGGCATATTTTTGCTCCTCCACTGATCATTTCAGGACTAGAGCATTCGTCATGGTTAATGTGAGATTCCTGATGACAATAAACAATCCCAAATGAGGGGCATATGCTTGCGATTGCCAATGAATTGGCTGCGGTACCTGTGGTAGTGAGAAAATAGCGTACCCTTGTATCGAATACTTGCGCAAATATATCATGTAGCTTCTTTGAATACTCGTCTTGTCCGTAGGAGCTGGCAACTCCTTCGTTTGCAGCAACCATAGCATTCAAAATTTCTCCACTAACTCCCCAAGCGTTGTCACTTTTAAAGGTCATGAGTCCTTCTCCAATTTTGCTAAGCAATCCGCTAAAATTCCGCTCCTGGTACTTTACATACTATACTAATGAGCTTATTGATTCTTATCACTAATCTTGAGTAAAATTAAAAAAAACAGGAGTGGCTATGAAAATAATCTTAGTTGTGGCAGCGCTTTTTGCGGCTTTGAATCCATTTGGGTTTTTGTTTGCAAATGCGATTGAGTGGAATTTTAATAACAAGGCTACGGCTCTCGGCTCGGGTTGTAACATGGATGACACCTTCTTTATTAGTGCTGGTAATGAGGTTTCTATATTGTTCTCAAGCTTAGGTGTTGAACTAGATGGGCATCAAGAGGGAAAACTGAAGCGAAGGAAGTCATGCCGTATTAAAGTTCCAGCTTTAATAAAAAGAGGTTTTTATATTTCAAATCTAAGCTCCTCTCTTCTTTATGGGTTAGTGCGATCTGAGGGGACAGAAGCCCATGTCAACTTACAATATCGCTTTATAGGTATGAAATATTCTCGCAACAAGGACCACGGCAAGAATCCTCGAGAATCTCGCAATATTCCCTTAGCAGAATTAAGAGATGTTACCCGTGTTCGTAACCCTAAGCGTTGTAATGGCAGGGATTTTAGAAGTGTTTTGTTTGCCCGAGCATCTGTTGCTGCATCAAGGAAGACTCTCACTGAGGGTATTGTAATTCATTTAGATGGCTTATCACTTCGTTTAGATGCTAGCGCGAGGGTGGATCCATGTTAGGATAAGCATCCTACTCCTCAATATTTCTTAGTGAGATTTCTTTCAATCAAGGAAATTCTGCGAAAAAACTGTATTGATAATCCTCGACAAAAATATGGTTTTTATGTAATACCCTACTTTCAGGAAGAGAGGTTTATTTATGGCGTATAAATTTATATCATAAATATTTGTATGGGGTGTGTCTTCTTCCGGAAGATATCTCATCAACCGAAAATCTGTTTTTTTGAATTATTTTTAGCTCTTTTTAATCTTTCTGAATAAATAAAAAAAATCTCATTATGGACATAGGTAGGTAAAAGATGGACTTGAATGCGTATAAATTTTTTTTAGCTAGCACATCACCTAGGCGTAGGGAGTTACTTGGAAGTTTAAATTTGAGTTTTACTTTGAAGAGTCCTGGCTTCGAAGAGAGACTAGAAGAAAATGAAAAAGCCAATGATTACGTCCGAAGAAATGGAGAAGGAAAATCGAAGTGGGTTGCTAGTGAAATCTGTTCGAGCTCATCTGAAGATCCATCAGAAAAAAGACTTGTAGTTCTAGGGGCAGATACGGTTGTAGTTTTGGAAGATGAAATTTTGCAAAAGCCTAAATCTGCTAGTGAAGCTATTGCTATGTTGAGTCAGTTGTCGGGAAGAACTCATCAAGTATTGACGGGTTTTGCTTTTTCTTACCAGAAACAAGCTCAAGGAGATTTTTTCTTAATAAGTGATGTGGTAGTAACAGAAGTTACTTTCAAGGGACTTTCGCAAGAAGAAATACAATCATACGTCGCAACTGGAGAACCCATGGATAAAGCCGGTTCCTATGGAATTCAGGGAAAGGCGGCTTACTTTGTACAAAAAATTTCAGGCTCATATACAAATGTCATGGGATTACCTTTGACAGAAATCTATGATCAATTGAATAGTTTACCGTAAAATAATATTGAAAATTCTTCTTCCGCTTTATTTCATTGCGCTGATTTAATTCTACTGCTATGTTTGCCCCACCATATTGGGTACGGATTTCCAAACCCTAATAAGTGGAATTTATAATGCAAAACAATGCAACTGGCTATCAATTTTTTAGAACCCCTTTTTTTAAAACACAAATTAGTTTAAATGCTTTTGAGAATGCACTATTCCAAAATATTACAAGGAAATTGATCCGCTCTTAGTGGGTATTTTTAGATTTAAAGCATTAGCTTACGTAAAGGAGTTTTTTATGTCAGCGAGATCTGATGTTGAAGAATTTAGCAAAATTAGGTCGCTTTTATGGCCTATCCACTCTTATGAACTAAAAAAAATCATTCCAATGTTTTTTATGTTTTTTTGCATCTCATTCAATTATACGATTTTAAGAGATACCAAAGACTCCCTGATTGTTACAGCTCCTGGCTCTGGAGCAGAGGCGATTCCTTTTCTAAAAGTTTGGTGTGTTGTTCCTTCTGCTATTATTTTGATGCTAATATTTTCTAAGCTTAGTAATTCACTTAGTAAGGAAAAACTCTTCTATTCAATGATTTGCCCTTTTATTGGTTTTTTTGCCCTTTTTGGCTTTGTTTTATATCCACTGAGAGACATTTTACACCCAGTTGAATCTGCTGAGTTCTTAAAATCTCTACTTCCAAGTTCAGCAGCAGCAAAAGGTATTGTTGCGATATATCGTAATTGGACATTTGGACTTTTCTATATTTTGGCTGAAATGTGGGGAAGCATGGTGCTGTCTATGATGTTTTGGGGTTTTGCCAATGATATCAATAAAATAAGTGAAGCTAAAAGGTTCTATGGCTTGTTAGGGATTGGTGCAAACATAGCTTTAATTTTCTCAGGGCGAGCCATTATATGGGCTGCACCTGGAGCAGGAGGTCGGCCTTATTCACAGTCTCTACAAGTGTTAATGCTTTTGGTTTTTATAGCGGGTTTATGTATAATTGGCACCTATTATTACATGCAAAGATCTATTCTTTCTGACCCCCAATTTTATGATCCAACTTTGATTAAGAAGAAAAAAAATAAGACTAAGATGAGTATCAAGGATAGTCTTAAATATCTTTCGCGTTCTAAATATTTAGGTTGTATAGCGTTTATTGTTATGGCATATGGTGTTTCAATCAATTTAATAGAAGTAATTTGGAAGAGCCAAGTTAAAGCGGCATACCCAAACCCTGCAGAATATACCAATTTTATGGGGCACTTTTCGACTATGACCGGAGTTGTTACATTATTCATGTTTTTGTTTGTAAGTCATAATGTAATTAGACGGTTTGGTTGGTCGATTGCAGCATGTGTCACTCCGGTTGTGCTTTTAATTACCGGGGTGTTTTTTCTAAATTTTATAGTCTTTAAGGACTTTTTCATTGGATATTTAGCTACGATGGGAACTTCGCCTTTAATGATGGCTGTGATTTTTGGTGCAGCACAAAATATTATGAGTAAATCAGCAAAGTATTCCTTGTTTGATCCAACAAAAGAGATGTCATATATCCCTTTGGATGAGGAGTCTAAGACCAAAGGGAAGGCAGCTATTGATGTGGTTGCTGCTCGTCTAGGTAAGTCAGGTGGATCCCTTATCCAGCAATTTTTAATGTTATTTGTACCTTCTGCAATTGCTATGGCTCCTTATGTTGGAGCAATTTTTATAGTGATATGTGGAGGGTGGATCTACTGTGCAAGAGCTCTTGGACGTCGATATGAAAAGCTTGTAAGTGAGCAGGAAGCAGAACAAGAAAGTGCCGGTATCAAGGTTGAGCAGGCTAGAAATTTAGAGCTTGGAAAAGCCAGTACCTGAGAAAATATATTACTTGAGTAGTTATTCTTGCATTTATTAGAATCCATTTTCCTCTGCAGTTTCAAGAAGTGGTGAAAGTTCACTGCGAATGAATAAGTAGGGTATTGAGCCTAGTAGATTCAAAAAAATTACACTAAAGAAAATAATATTGAATACATTTGCACCATCGGACAAGCCAATCATTGCAAATAATTTTTCAAAAGCTACATGCCCAACTCCCAGCCCACCTGGTGCGAGAGGCAAGGCAGTTGTTACAATTCCAAGTGGCAGGATAGTCGCTAGAAGCCCAATTTGAATAGGGCTAGTGGTAAAGCTGCTTGTGACTAAAATAAATAAAAACATGTAGATGACTTGGTGAAGGAGTGCAAAGGCAAGAGCCTGCAGAATATATCCAGGTTTATCTTTATAACTGCGTAATGCGAGGTAGATATTTTTTATAAATATGACCTTCATAATTATGCGGTAGATCCAACTTACTGGGGGTACTTTTTCTTTAAATTCAGTGGGCAAAGCTACAAATGTTGCAAATAACAATAAGCTAGCCATTATACCAAAAATTAGCATAACAAAAGGTTGCAGCATGGAATTTGCCATTACCACATCCCAGTTGAGTATAATCGCACCCATTGATAGAGCAAATAATGCAACTAAACCCATAACCCGGTCCAATAGTATAGTTAGTAAAACAGGCACCTTAGTTCCCTTTGCTTGGCCTTTGCAGACATAGATGGCTTTGATCACATCTCCACCTACAACTCCTGGCATGATGGTATTGAAAAACAAACCGATCAAATTCAGACGGATTGATTGGAATACAGATAGAGAGAAATTCATTCCCAGTACAAGGGCTCGCCACCGGAAAGCGCAAAGGATAACAGCACCAAAACCCCAAAACACTATGGTTGCAAACAGGATACTTGGATTTTGCCATAATTTTCCCAGAGCGGAAAAATCTAGCTTATCATCGGAGATGAGCCACCAAATGAGGAGTCCAGCTATCGAAATTTTAAATAGAGTAAGGAGCGGTCCTTGGATCTTGCTAAGCCAAACTTTCATGAGTCCCCTTGTAAATATGTAAGAATTGATTGTTTAGTACACTACTATTTAAAATAAATCTTTCAAATATGTGAAGGCCTAAAAAAATACATTTACAAGTGAGCCCAATCGCTTGAGCCCATATTGATCTTTTTGTCCGGAAAATATTGCTTCCATCGTTCATCAACTAGTTGACGTGTTTGTGAGTCACAAAATAGTTCTTTGGGGTACCAAGGCTTCATGCGTGCGTCGATCACAATAGGACCCTTATAGGATATATGGTGCCTTCGTATCTCATAATCATAGGCATAGATATCTGCAGCTGGCTCAAACCGGGTAAAGGTAGTCCAAAGAAAGCTGCTATCGGACCTGCATGCTTTGTCAACATCATCTACCGCTATGATTAAGGGCCAGTCGGCAAACTGCGACAGCTTTGCAAGGTCTTGTACAGCTTCTCTATTCTGCTTGTAAGCAGGTACTTCAATCACTAGACACCCGGGAGCATAAACCCTGATGTTCTTAACTAAACTGTTTTCTACCGAGCGGGTGAAGTTTTTTGGGAGTTTTCGAATCGGCTCTCCCATGCCTAAGATCACTCCTTTACTGCCCTTATTAACTACGGGGCCGGTATAGTCGAGGGAATCCATCGATAATTCTGAGAAAACAAATAGGTCTTTACGCCAATCTGCTCGAGAAAGTACATGGCTTAGGACTCCTTTGAAATCCTTAAGGTCGATCTTTTTATCCAAACCTATTAGGAATTTGGTTAAGGATAATTGACCCTCCCCGAGTATTCGGAATACAGAACTCATAGATTCTCTGTTATAACGCTCACTTAAACATGCGGCGGAAAGAGCATGATATCCAGTTTCACCATAGCTCCATAGGTCTTTCACGGCAGGCATTACTAGTGGAAATAGAGGAGCTAGGAGCTCTTGAAGAAAGTCTCCTAAATAAAAATCCTCTTGCCTTGGTTTTCCGACCACAGTAGCTGGAAAAATTGCTCCTTTACGATGGAAAATATGTTTTGGTCTAAAAACAGGATATTCATGCTGCAAGGAATAGTAGCCATAATGATCTCCAAATGGTCCCTCAGGTCGCCTGACTTGGGGGGGGATTTCACCTAGAATTGCAAACTCTGCTTCTGATATAGGATCTAGGGGGTGCCCAGGTACCCGTGATCTTTTCATTTTTTTTCCGAGTAGTAGCGAGCTGAGAAGAAGCTCTGGCACGTTTTCAGGAAGTGGGGCAATTGCGGATAGCATGAGAGCTGGCGGCCCTCCTAGATAAATGTTGGCTGGCAAATGCTGGCCAGCTTTTTCTGCCTCAAAATAGTGAAAACCGCCTCCCTTGCCAATTTGGAAGTGCATGCCCGTTTCGCCTGCTTCAAAAATTTGGATTCGGTACATGCCAAGATTATCCGGCTTTGGACCTGGTCCCTTTGTATGAACAAGTGGCAGCGTGATAAAAGGACCGCCATCTTCGGGCCAACTGGTAATAGCTGGCAGCTGGTTAAGGTCTGCTTCTGGAATACTGTGCTTCAGAACCGGAGCTCGAAAGCTAGATTTGAAGCCGATTTTACTTGCCTTAAAAAAAAAACTACGTTTTTCCCATATTTTTGAAAGAGTCGGGGGTAAAAGCTCTTCGGGCAAAGAGGCGACTGATTGAATGAATTTTACCGGGTCATCGCCAAATGCAAAACCTACTCTTTCCTTAGTTCCAAACAGGTTCGTTATGACTGGAAATTTCTTACCTTTTACATTCGAAAACAATAGAGCTGGGCCATCAGCAGCAATGACTCTTCGATGTATCTCTGCCAATTCAAGGTAAGGGTCAACTTGAGCATCAACCCTGCAAAGATTATTGGTTTTATCAAGTTTTTCGATAAATGAATGTAGATTTTGATGCATTTTGATCGACTTTCATCCGGGGCTCATGAAACATAAAGCAAACTTGTATATACCTGCTGGCCCTTGTTAGCAAAAGCAATTAGCAAGAAATGGATACGATGTGGTATCTTTTTTTACCTGGCGCCGCTAATGCTCTGCTGAGCAGAGCCGAAACAGCAGATACAGGTCTATACGGAGGAATTCAAATTCTTGAAGGTTTATTTCTACATATGGCTAATTCTCAGCCTGCAGATGCATTTACTATATGCACAAGATAATGATGGTGAAAGAGCCTTATCGGAAAACAAGGAGAATGGTCAACGATCCTTATCAGATTTTGAAGATGAACCCAGTCCGGAACCAACAGCAGTCCAAAAAAAAGCTGTCTGCGAGAAATATAGGAATAGCTATATTGTTTACTATGGCAGAGTTTACCATGTGAAAGGCTGTAAACGATTTGAGTTAAATTCTGAGCAGGTCTATAACCTCACCAAGGCTAACAGAATTCGATTGAGGGAAGTAGAGGCAAAAGTGGTTGCTAGCTTACCAGCAGGTGGCAATTATAAAGAAGTAAATAGAGATGCTAAGACTCTTTGTAAACGGAATGAGGGACAGTATATAACCTTTTCATTTGTAGATGTTTATTGGGTGGAAGGCTGTAAAAAGAGACCCTTTCCTGACTGGTCTAGTTATGAAAGTCATAGAGGAAAGCTTAAGAATGCTAAGATGCCTCTGAAGTCCTTGGAATTGGAAGAATTTTTGGCTTTGGCAGATGGAGAACCAATGCCTTCGGTTATTGATGAAGAATTTAGAGAACTTCTTAGGCCTGATAATGTAGATATTATTCCATTAGATGAGGCTTGTTCTGGAGTTGTTGGTACATATGTAACTTATTTGGGGCAAATTTACTATATAGAAGGTATGAGTCAAAAAGGCTCAGTTGAAAGGTTTTGCCAAAAGCGTCGGGTAGATGCGGAACAGTACACCCGCAAAAAAGCCAACTCCAAATTTCATCTAAAGGAGCTGAGTTCTTCTCAGGCCATCTCTATTCCTGAAGGCTCACCGATGCATGAGAAGGGAAAACGATTAAAGAAAGGCTAGAGATTGATTTGCCTAAATTCAAGTTAATTTGAGTTTAGATAATTTTATTCTTGCAAAATTTCTTTGAGTCTTAAGTTTATAAATGATTTTGATACCCAAAAAGTTTCTGCAAGTTGGACAATGAGGTCTTTAGCAACATCAATTTGTTTTATTTCTTGTTGGATTAACAATTTTGGTGCTAGCAAGTGGCAAGCAAATATGTTGCTCTCTACGTCGAATAAATGTTTTACATAAGGTTTTAAGTCTTCGAAGTTAGATTCTTTTCTTGGGAGGAAAAAGGTAGCTAGAGACTTTGCTATCTTAAAACGCATAAAAGGGCGTAGTTCGAGCCCTGATTTGTAGGCAACAATGAATTTATTGCTCTCCCAGTAGGCTTGTAGCGGTTGTATAGAAATTTCTTCATCCCAATCTGTTTGGGGTTTTAGGTTTATTTCCGGGTAATGAGATACGATTTCTGGAAGGTAAAGAGGCGACTCTTGGAAATTAATTGTTTGGTGAATTTCTTCTACCTTTTTTTTAATCACGCTTTCATCAACTTTGAAGAACTGCTTAAAATCATATTCTTTTTCTTTTGACCAAGTGCCAGCATGTTTGCGGTAGTATTCTTTTTTTGCTGATTCAAGGACTTTTCCATCTATGTCAAAAGAACCATAGCCAGTAAATTCGAAATAGGCTTCTATATCGGACATTTCTCCTGATGCAACGTCGACAACCAGCTTTTCATCCACACCCAAATGATCGGCAATATTTTTCATAGCTTGTATGGAACGAATGTTCTTTTTACCTTTTTTCCAATGGCTACAATCAGCTGGATCAAAGCCTAAAATCTGACCTACGTCTTGGTCAATAACACGAATTCCGCCATATTTGTGATCCAATACTCTTCGACAGAACTTGAACAAGTTGGCAGAGTATGGGTATTTTAACTCAGCTTCTTTCTTCACAATTGATTCTCCTTAGGTAGAGTTGGTTCAATCCATCAAGATTTAAACCGAGCTTGTGAGAGGCAAGTTTAAAAATTGGTCCAATATTTTCTGTTTGGCGTGTTTTGCCTAAATTGTTTATCTCTAAGATTTAACAATTATTTGATATCTAGTCAATGTAGTGTTTCTAAATAAGCAAAAATATTTTCCTAAATTATAGAGAAAAAATTTACTCCTTCTTTAGAGCTCTAGGAACATTGTACCTAATGACCAATACTAAGTCGGTGCTTTAAAATAAACATGACAATTTCTGCTCTGATGATTGTTTTTAAGGAGGACCTGATGTCCTTTCTAATTGGTATCGCTGGCATATTCTATGGACTCTATTTCATATTTACTTATGAGTCAAAAGGTTTTTCAGGCTATTTTGATGTTCCTTCAATGGTTTTGCTTGGTTTACTGCCTCCCAGTATTATGCTTTTATCACACACAATATCTGATTTTTTCACAGGAATAAAAATATTATTGCAATCGACTTTTCAGAATACTACTAGGAAGCAAAATGCGGTCATCAACTCTTTAACAATGTGTTCAGCACGGGTACGAGCTGATGGTATTGGCGCTTTAGTTAAAGAACGTAGGCACTTAACTTATGACCTCCTCAGAGATGGTGTCTCCCTTATCATTAATAATTTTACCCCTGAAGAAATTAAGCATAACTTGCATGCAAAGATCAATGCAAGGCAGGCACAAATGTCTTTAGCAAGCAATTTATTTGAGAACATGTCAAAAGTTTCTCCTGGAGTTGGTATGATTGGAACTTTACTTGGTCTCATAGCAATGATGTCGAAAATATCAGATCCAGCAACAATTGGCGCAGGTATGGCTCTCGCCTTAATCACTACATTGTATGGATTGTTGCTAGGAACAATCCTATATGCTCCTTTTGGAGAAAAAATAGCTATAGAAGCAGAAAAAATATATGAACTTGATTTACTCACCATGGAAGGTGTTTTGGCTTTGAAGGGAAAAAAATCGAGCGTTCATTTGAAAGACATAATGAAAACTTATGGAAAGAAAGATGTAAGTCAAAACTCGAAAACTTCTCCTAGGAAAGTTGGAAAATGACTGAATCCTCTAAAGGTCCTGAAGAGCCAAAAAATAAAAACCCCAAAAAAAGTGAAGCATTATGGCTTATGTCTTTTTCGGATATGTCATTAGTACTTCTTTGTTTTTTCGTACTTATGATTTCAACTATGAAGCCCAACAAAGAAAAGTTTAAGCATATCAAAGAAGGGATAATTGCAGAAAAAAAAATTAAGAAAACCGATAGTGTTAAGTCAATTGCAAAGCAACTCAATAGAATCATTAAGGAGAAAAAACTTCAAAAAACCGCATCCGTAACTCATGACGCTGATGGCTTACATATCGAATTTAAAGATGGAATGATGTTTAAAGCTGGTTCATCTGGTTTAAAGAAGAAAAGTATAAAAACAGTACGAGAGGTTATGAAGGTTATTGCTAAGGTTAATTCTGATTATCAAATAAATATTGAGGGACATACTGATGATGTGCCTTTTCGTGGGGCTAAATTTTACAATTGGGAACTGAGTGCAGATCGTGGATTTAGCATTATGAAAGAGTTGCAACGGATGGGAGTACCTGCCAAACGATTGTCGGTGACAGCTTATGCCCATACAAGGCCAAAAGTGCCATATGCTGGATTAGAAGGCAAGCCTCTTAAACTGGCTAGAGCGAGTAATCGAAGGGTCGTAATTTGGCTAGAATAATGAGCGTATTGAATGAATTTTTGGGGTTGGTATACTTGACAGTGCTATATGTGAACTTATAGGTGTAAGGTACATAGTACGAGGATCGATTTTTTCGTAGGGAGAATTCATTGGAGCTACAGTTTAAAGGAGAAGTGCGGGTAAGCAATGAATCAGAACAAGGGGAAGGGCCTGGGTCAGGTACAGCGGTCATATCTCGATCTAAGACCGAGGTGAAAGAGCCTTCCCTGTACAAGGTATACCTGCATAATGATGACTATACTCCGATGGACTTTGTGGTAGGCGTTCTGGAGACAGTTTTTAATTTTGATAGTGTAAGAGCAAATAAGATTATGCTTGATGTGCATCACAAAGGCTTAGGTTTGTGTGGTGCATACCCATATGAGATTGCAGAAACTAAGGTTGCTATTGTAACTGACAGTGCGAGAGAACATGAGTATCCATTGAAGTGTTCAATGGAAAAAGACTAGAATAGCTATGAATCTCGTCCTGTTCACCAAAACATATTCGAGGTGAGAATGATTAGTCATAGCTTAGAAGTTAGTTTGAATATAGCTGTCCAGGTTGCACAGAAGAAGCATCATGAGTATGTCAGCATTGAGCACATTTTATTTGCACTCCTTGATAATCCAGAAGCACGAAAGTCTATCCTAGCGTGTGGGGGTAGTGTTGAGGAAATTAGAGAAGACTTAGATTCCTTCTTCGAGAAAAAAATTGAAGCACTCCTTAAACGCAAAAAAGGGACTCCCCAGCCAACCTTAGCTTTCCAACGAGTGCTTCAAGTTGCTGCCCAGCATGTTATTTCAGCAGGGAAAGATAAAATTTTTGGTGATAACCTACTTATTGCTATGTTCTCTGAAAAAGAGTCTCATGCCATTTATTTTCTCGAAAAACAAGGTGTTACTAGATATGACCTCGTTAATTTTGTCTCCCATGGCTCGATAAAAGAAGGGATTGACCCTAGTGTACTAGAGTCTGAAACAGACCACCATGGAAGAGAAATTGCTCGCTTGGCATCAGGTAGTGAACCTGATGAGCAATCAGATGACAAAGCAAGTGGTAAGTCATCTTCCGGGACTGAGAAAAAAAAGAAAGGTCTTCTTGAGCAATATACTGTTGATTTATGTAAAAGAGCGAACCTTGGAAAGATTGACCCATTAATTGGCCGAGAGCATGAGATTGAGCGTACCATCCAAGTTCTTTGTCGGCGGCGTAAAAATAACCCTTTACTGGTTGGTGACTCTGGTGTTGGAAAAACTGCTATAGCAGAGGGCCTCGCTTTAAAGATTGTTAGTGGGACGGTTCCGGAGTTTCTAAAGCTGTCCAAGATATATTCACTTGAGATGGGAACTCTATTGGCTGGCACCAAATTCCGGGGAGATTTTGAACAGCGACTGAAAGGACTAATTAAAGAGTTGCAAAATCAGGAACACTCAATTCTTTTTATTGATGAAATCCATACTATTATGGGTGCAGGAGCTGTGAGTGGCGGATCTCTTGATGCGTCGAATATTTTGAAGCCTTTTCTCTCCAATGGTGAAGTTCGATGTATTGGCTCCACAACTTACAAAGAGTATCGACAACATATCGAAAATGATCATGCGATGAGTAGGCGTTTTCAAAAAATTGGAGTGGATGAACCAAGTGTGGCATCTACTATAAAAATTTTGAAAGGTTTAAAACCTAAGTATGAACAGTATCATGGGGTCCGCTACTCAAGTGATGCAATAAAGGCTGCTGTAGAGCTTTCTCATGTTCATTTGAAGGATCGACGCTTGCCAGATAAAGCCATTGATATCATTGATGAAGCTGGAGCAGCTTGGAAGGCGAGTGGAAGGGATGTTTCTAATCCTGAAAAAAACCTAGTAGGTCTTGCAGATATTAAAGGGGTTGTGGCAAAAATTGCGAGGATTCCTGAGCAGAGATTATCGAGTTCAGATAGACAAAGCTTAAAGAATTTGGGGGAGAGTCTTAAAAAAGCTATTTTTGGCCAAGACAAGGCTGTTGATGCGCTAGAGCGAGTTATTAGGATGTCGCGTTCTGGTTTGGGAAAGGAAGATAAACCAATTGGTAGCTTTTTGTTTTCCGGTCCAACAGGCGTTGGCAAAACTGAACTTGCAAAACAGTTGGCTCATATCATGGGTATCAACTTTGTGCGTTTTGATATGTCCGAATACATGGAAAGACATGCTGTATCTCGCTTAATTGGAGCTCCTCCTGGCTATGTTGGGTATGATGAAGGTGGGTTGTTGACAGATGCTATCAATAAAAATCCCTACACGGTTCTGTTGCTGGATGAGATAGAAAAAGCTCATCCCGATGTGCATAATATTTTGTTGCAGGTTATGGATCATGGAACTTTAACAGATAGTAATGGTCGTCAGACTGATTTTCAAAATGTTATTATAATTATGACTACAAATGTTGGAGCTGCCGAATTGTCGAAAAAAGGCATAGGTTTTGGTGATGATCAAGCAGATGTAGGTCGAGAGCATGGGGCAATTAAGGGAGCTTTTACTCCGGAATTTCGTAACCGTTTAGATGGTATTGTTTCGTTTAATCCTCTCGCCGAAAAGGTTATGCTGAAGATAGTGGACAAATTTCTATCTGAAATTGAAATTAAATTAAAAGCAAAACGTGTGACTGTAGAAATTACTCTTGAAGCAAGAAAATATCTTGCAAAAGAGGGTTATGATCCTGCTTATGGAGCTAGGCCTCTTACTCGAGTGATCGACGAAAAAATAAAACAAGAGATCTCAAGCCAATTGTTGTTTGGTAAACTTAGTAAAGGGGGTCGGGTAAAAGTCGATTTGAATAAGAAGGAAAGTAAACTAGAGTTCAAATATAATAAGTAATGCTAGCAGCTTTAAGAAAGGTGTTTTTTGTAGATGTAGGCTTCTTCCTTAGTCAAAATACCTCTAAACCTACCAAAATTTTAGATCTGCCCGAGCTTCCGACTAGTTTAGACCCTCACTATATTGGAATAGGATTCAAAAATTTACCTCTTGCTTCGGACTGGGCCTTTTTATTTAGCTGTATTAGAGGTGTTTTTCATCAAGCATTGGGTATGAGTCTTTGTGCTGTATTAATGCTAATATTTGACCTTATTTCTCCACAGCTTATATTTCATATTCTTGGTACTTTTGAGGGTGTTGCAAGCGGCTCCATGAACTTTATGTGGGGTGTAACGATGGCATTTTTTTTTGCTCTAAATAGTACTCTACAAGCTTTAGCTAACCAACACTATTACTACTATGGATTAATGGGAGTACAGGCATGCATCAATGGATTAAATAGTCGAATTTATGACAAAGCTCTTCAAATTAGTGTTAGTGAGCAAAAAAAACGCTCTTTAGGCTCAATGGTTAACAATTTGGGATCTGATAGTGAGGCTGTAGCTGATTTTTTATGGGTAGTGGTAGAGCTTAGCTACTCAGTAATTCTAGCAATTTTTGCAACCATTTCCCTCTCATATTTTCTCGGTTGGGCTGGTGTTATAGCAAGTTTCATTTTGTTATTATTGGTTCCAGTAAGTAAATTGCTAGGACAAAATTTGATTCGAGATGACTATGCCAAGATGCAGGTCCGAGACAAGCGGGTGGGATTAATTACACAAATAGTAAATGGAATTATGGTGATAAAATGCTTTCGCTGGGAATCATATATTAAACTTTTAGTTAAAGATCTACGCAATCAAGAAATCAATATTATTGACCGTATAAATTTTTTTGAAAGCATATCAAGATTTATGTATAGCGGCATCAGTATTTTCATCAGTTTTGCTGGGTTTGGTCTTTACGCATATTCTGGGAATCAACTAGCGCCTTCCAAAGTTTTTGCATCCTTAGCTTTGTTTAAGATCATGGAGCAATCTTTTTCAAATTTTACAGAGTTAATCGCACAAATATCTGTAAGTAGAGTAGCTGCAAGTCGAATACAAAAATTTTTGAATGCTGATAATAATAAGAATCCAAGGTCTTCTTATTTTCAGGAGCAAATTTCGGGTCTTGAATTAACTAATTTTTCGTGTGCTTATAGTAATAAAGGGCCAGCTGTTCTCAGAAATTTAAATCTGAAAATTAAGTCTGGTGAAAATGTAGCTGTTGTAGGGCTAGTAGGGAGTGGAAAAAGTGCATTCTTGCAGGCTTTGCTTGGGGAGATGTGCGTCCTGAAAGGGAATTTAAGCTTCGGACTTGGCTTGTCTAATTCGTTTCCTAGGATTTTGTGGTCTGGGCAAAATCCATTTATATGTAACCTTAGTATAGTCGACAATATTTGCTTTGGGAAAGTTGAAAAAGAGATAAAAAAGTACCTTATTTTATGCGACATAGATAAAGACATAGATCAGTTGGAATCAGGTTTAAATACCCACATTGGACAACAAGGATTAAAGCTATCTGGCGGACAGAATCAACGTTTAAACCTCGTGAGAGCCGCATTTCACGATGCTCCTTTAGTCATATTAGACGATCCCTTTTCTGCTGTCGACATGCAAACAGAACTGCAGATTATCGACTATTTGATTTGTGGTTTATGGAAAAATAAGACCCGCATAGTAGCAACCCAGCGATTACAGCACATAGAAAAATTTGATCGAATCATTTATTTGGAAAAGGGTGAGCTGGCAGCAGAGGGTAGCTTGCAAGACCTCTTGTTGAAAAGTTCCGGTTTTCAACAATTATATGAGAAAACATGTCAATTTAACGGTTCTATTCAACTACCGCAGGAGGCAGATCTTAGACAGCGAGGCGAAGGAAAAACGCCAGTTACCGGGCCGTTAAAAGCCACTGATAAACCTATATATGAATATGATCGAGTGAAATCTGGAGCTTACTGGGAGTATATAAAAGCGATGACATCATCAGTTATGACTGGTCGCTATTTAATACTTTTATGCCTTATATTAAGCAGCTTTTTAGTCTCAATAATGCCACTTATCTTAAATTCATGGTTGTCTGTTTGGAGTTCAGATACCACATCCCCTGCTGGTTTTACTTTGATTGAACAAGTATTGATACCGCTTAAATCAACTGTGATATCAGAGGTGATGGTTTATGGAATAATGAGCTTAGTATTTATTGGTTTGTATTTTTTTCATCATCGTTTTTGGTCCCAAAGATCTTTGCATGCCGGAAAAATTTTGCATGAGAATGCGTTATCTGGCCTCTTAGGGAGTTCTTCACATTTCTTCGATTGCAATCCAATTGGTAAAATTTTGAATCGATTTTCTCATGATTGTGACATTGTTGAGAAAAAATTACCTTGGTCATTCGAGTTGTTGATCCGAGCAGGGATTTCAATTACTACAACTCTTGGGATCTTAATTTGTGTTATTCCTGATATTATTTTTTTACTTTTACCCGTTATTTACGTTTATTGTAGCATCCAAAAAGTTTTTCGTAAGAAAGCTAGAGATGTGAAGATACTCGCTTCTATTCACAAATCCCCTAGGTTGGCACAGTTTAAGGAAATGCTGGAAGGTCTTACAGTAATTCGAGCTTTTGGGTGCGAACAATTTTTTAGAGAAAAATTCTATGAAACTCAACGCAATTGGCAGAAGGCCTTCCATGGCATGATATTGCTAAATAGATGGCTTTCTATCAGAATACCCTTGTTGAGCAGCTTACTCACTTTTGGAGTTATACTGAGGTTGATGTATGCTGCTAGTAAGCAGGAACTTGAAGTTGGTACAGCAGGGGTTGTCTTAAGTTATACCCTATATTTATGGGAGCATTTTAATCGTTTTGCCCGCTCATTTAGTGAGTCAGAAGCTCATTTAATTGCGGTTGAAAGGCTTCAGTCTTTTAGTTTTCTTGAGCAAGAAAAAGATGATGGCACTTTGTCAAGAAACAGCTCAAGATTTTTTTACAAGGGAAAAATTGAATTTCAAGACGTTTCCGTATCTTATGAAGCAGGAAGCTTTGAAGCGATAAAAAACATAAGCCTGAAGATTTCATGCGGCGAGAAAATAGGAATTAGGGGAAGGTCTGGTGCAGGTAAAACAACGCTAATTAAAACTCTCTTACGAATGGTCCCGTCTATGATAGGTCAAATTCTTCTCGATGGTATAAATATTTTCGATTTTACTCTAGATAACTTAAGATCTTCAATAGCTGTTGTTCCACAGAATCCTATTTTATTTTCAGGTAATATACGAAGCAATTTAGATCCACAAAAAAAATTTTCAAACGAATCAATTTTAGAAAGCTTAAAAAATACATTTTTATTTGACATTATTAATGATCGGGGAGGATTAAATGCTGAGGTTTCAGAAAATGGAGATAATTTTAGTGTGGGAGAAAAGCAGCTACTATGTTTGGCAAGAGGGATATTGATTGATAGTCCAATAATTATTTTAGATGAAGCTACAGCTAGTGTAGACGAACAAACTGATTATCGAATTAAGAGGACTATTGAAGAATCATGTGTAAATAAGACCATGCTTATTATTGCTCACCGACAGAGTACATTAGAATCTTGTCATAAGATTATCGAGCTTGAAAATGGTTGCTTGGTATCATTTTCGGCTTAAATAGAGTGACTGATTTGCTATCGAAGTGGTGAAAATTGGGCTATATATGCCCAAAATTAAGAGTATATTCATATAGGTTTAATTTTGCCTCGGTATTTTCCGTATGGTTAGTTAGAGAAGTCGGTTTAACCGCTTTTTTATTGATAACTACTCTCAAAAACAGACAAAGAAGAGGTCGATGTGACTAAAAGTAAAGTTTTGGGCTCGCTTGTGTTCTCACTGGCTATTTCGACAGCTTGTGGTGATCCTGAGTCAAAATCAAAACGAACAGAGGCAAACTCTGCAGATGCTATCGATGATAAAGAAGATATCGTAGCTGAAAGACCTGCAGTAATATCTGGGTCACATCTATTTTGCAGCGAAGAACCAGGGCTTATGGGTGAAGACCATGTTGACGTTGTCTGCAGTATCAAAGAAGATATAGACTTTGAAAAATATGTAGATAAAGATTATCTGGTTATTGAAGTAGCAGGGAAAGTTGTTCCTATCACCATTGATGATAATGGAAAATTTAAGTTTACGTTACCAAAAGATCAAGAATTTTCTACCGAAGGTATCGAGGTTCATGATACAGAAAAATCTGAATCCGATCCAGAAGTTCTAGCAAATAGCGATGATTCAATGGATGAATCTCAAAAATCAGAGAGTGAAGGCGAGAGTCAGACATCCGAATCTTCCGAAAACGGTAATGATGGAGAATCTGAAACAGATGAAGAAAACCTGGAAGATATAGAAGATGAAGAAGGCGGATTGCTAGATTAAGTGCAGAAGAAAAAATTCCATCGCTTCGGAAGGCGGATTTAGTTTAGTCTATGAGGCTAATCTGCTTGCAAGAAAGGGGTATTTATGTCTGCCAATCTCACTTATGAGCAAAGGTATGA
>JBGCDR010000073.1:0-11950 GCA_045105515.1 Oligoflexales bacterium | reverse complement strand
AGGGCCAGGCTATTCAGACATTAAAGCCCTAAAAATATACACTATTTAATCGTGGAATGAACCTGGCAAGTAAACGCTGATTGCAAAGACAGTCAAAATCCTTATGCAGCAAGGCTTTCAACTATTGATCCGCATTTGATTGATTTTAGGAAGTTTGGTTCTGATATAAGCTGCAATAGGATTTCTCTTGGACTAGTAAACCCAATAGCACTGTCGCCAAGAATCTCTAACCATGCTGACAAGCATAGCTTATTGTCATTTAATACCAAGGTATCAACACTCATTTTTCGACTCCTAGAGGTATTAGGCCACTCATGAATACAGGCATAAATTATATTAAGGTTGATCAAAGCGCGATTGCTTCGATTTAAGGATGCTGTTATAGTCACCCACCATCGGCTACTGATGGGGAGGTGTCCAAGCCACCCTCAGTTTATTGCAAGTTCTTTGTATCAATGGGAAGGAAGTTTGTGAAGCCTTTTAAGCTTAAACTTCAGTTGAGACTTGTTCATCTTCTTAAAACTCTTCGTGCTAAAAAGGGTTGGACACAGAAACAATTAGCAAAAGAAATGGCTGCATCACAATCTCATGTAGAAAGACTAGAAAGTCGTACCAGTGGGGAAAATGCACTTATAAATAGCATCGTAGATATTCAGAAGTATGCAAGTATGATGGATATGACTGGAACCGATTTTTTTGGCTATATAGAGGGTAATGAGTCACTCAATGAAGACCCTTTATTTTATAAAATCTATAAAAAATTTCAGGATCTTTCGATCGAAGATCAAGTGTTGGCCTTAAAACTTTTTGATGAAAATGGACTAGGAAAGTTAGAAAAAGCTCTAAATTTTCTTTCAAGAGTAGGTAACACGAAGAAGAGCAAGGCTAACGAAAAAGTCGTTGAGACTTTGCAGGAATTGATCGACGTTATCAAATAATTAGCATTACTCTCTAAACGCAGAAGCGCTAGCTATTGAATGCTTCAAGGGATTTTTTTACAACCTCATCATCAAACCCATAGAGTAGTCCCGAATTTTGATCGACGAGTCCTTTTATTTCTTTTGGTGACAAACCTGACTTTTTCAAGTCGCTAAGCAGGTTTAGTATCCTATTAGTTAGTTGAGTGACTTTGGGCCTAATTTCATTGTTAAGATCTTGCACCGAATCAAAATCAGATTTAGTGCGGTTCGCTTCTATAAATTGGCGTTGATAGATTTTTGCTGCGTCAAATTGGGCTTGAAAGAATGTTCTGATAAATTCTGCTTCGAGGCCTAAGTCAGCGCCTTGTTTCTCGAGCTTTTTTAGCAGTTGATTTTCTCTTTCGAAATCGTCAATCGGTTTGTTATTAATAGCTTTCCACTTCGCGACTTCGGGCATTATTCTTAGGCGCTCGGCCATAGTATCAAGAATTTCAATTGCAACTTGTTCGGTCTTATTGGATTTGGAAAGTGAGGTGTGACTAGATCCATAAATGGCTGTAAACGGTTGAGCTAGACTGATAAATAAGGTCAATAGTGTAGAAAATTTCATAAAGGTCCTTCGAGTTCTTGTTTATTGAACAGGGGATCAAATACGAGTACACCGTATTTCGTTAAGGCGATTTTTACAGCTTGTCATCAGGTAGGTCAATGATATTCAGGTGTATTTGAGTCAATAGTAAATTTGATTTTCAATGTGGAATGATAGACGGTGATATAGAGTCGATCGTTAAAGAGAGATTAGATCTTTGTAGATTAAGACTCGTAATACAAACGCTCCAGATCTAGGGAGCAACTGATTTGTCCCAGGTCTATCACAAAGAACTACTTCTCACAGGTAAATCGGCTTAGAAGGTGTTTCTGTCCCTCGGCCAGAACTCCACCTTACCAGCCTCTTTTTTCCTGCGAGCTTTTGTCTTTGGCGATAGACTCAGGGAGCAAACAGTAGAAGTTGTTGCTGTAAAAAATGATAAAAATGCCGCGATAAAAATGCCCTAATATTAATATGATATTGTGTTTTGATGGAGAAAGTATACCAAAGTAGCTTATCGTGAATTCGTAATTTAGTATTCCTAAGAGAAAAATTAAGACGTTTATTTGATTTTACCTAAACCAATATTCAGTATCTTACAGGTACGAATTTACTAACTTTGCCATCTGGTAGTAAACCGTTCGTCGAAAAGTTTAGCACGTTATTTCGAAGCCTTTCCTCCTAAGAGATACAACTTCTCGATCGAAAGGATCTTCTTTAAAATACCTTAATTTGGTCTTGATTGTAGATTCTCTAAACTTAATGTTACCCGTTAATTTGTCTGTATCGATACAAGTTAAAAGACTTACGATTAATCTGATAGGCGTAGCTTGTATGGGGTTTCTGGAGTTGTATAGTGAAAATTCATCAAATAAAGGTTCGATAAAAAACTTCTTTTGAATATCCTTAAGGTGATGCTTAAAAGCATTTTCTGTGGCACCAAGACTGTTTAAAAAGTCCCAATTAACTCTATGCCCTTTTGGAAAAAGTTCAGAGTAGTATCGCTCAAGACGTTTCTTCCAATCTAAAAGTATGGGGGCAACCACCGTCCTAAACTCTGTATCAAGAGAATAGAGAGGTATATGGGGTTGGTTGATTTCTAAATCAAACAGTTGATCCACATCTTTTTTGATATGTTTGGCCAACAATATCCGATCGTGAAGGTCGCCCTTTAGCTGGTTATCGACTTTTATGGGTATTGAGTTTTTTACCGCACTCTCCAGTAAGCAAAAAATGTTAAATTGGGATTCATAGATGCACTTTGCTGTTTCTGGCCTAATTTCAGCCATTTTTGAAGCAAATCTTTTGAAATGCTCTGGTGGTTTAAAAAATTCTCTATATTTTGTTTTCACTAAAAAATCCTCATAACGTCTGCAAAGGTTTTCGATTGAGTCTTCTTTATTCATGTCAAGTGCCTTTCTAAAACCAATATTTCCGACTTTTGAGAACACCTTTGACAAATACTATAAGTAGGATTTTATAAAAAACTAGTAGGTATTCTAATTACCTGAATGACTAAATAGTTACATCTTCAAAGGGAGGATAAATGTTTAATCCAGATGAATGTATTGACGGTAATAAAATAGAGATGTGGGTGAATGAAGCATTTAAAAGGGCCGGATCAAAAGAAAAATTGAGTAAGGCCATAGGAGTACGTTACACGACAGCATTGTCTTGGTTTAAAGGGTCGACTCCGAATCAGGAAAGTATTGAAAAACTAGCCAAATATCTGAATCAAACAAGTACAGGTAAATCAAATGATGTTAAAGCCTAAGCCTCTACCTGAGTGGGCATATTACGGCCCTATCGGCGAATCAATTCAATTGATAGCGCCATATACGGAAGCAAGTAAGGAAGCGATGCTTTATCAACTGTTTTCGCTTTTAGGTTGTATGATTGGCAACAAAGTTTATCAACTAATTGATGGTAGAAAGCAACCTTGCTTGATCTATGTTGTCATAGTTGGGGCAACATCAACAGCTCGCAAGGGAACGTCATTTTATAGAATCAAAAATCTCTGCAAGGAGGTAAATCCTGAATGGATCAAAGAAAACTATATCAATGGCGGATCAAGTAGCGGAGAAGGACTCATTTCCATAGTGCGTGACCCCTATTCACCTAGATCTAATAAAGAAAAATTTGATCCGGGCGTTAGTGATAAACGAAAATTTCTTTTAGAGGAGGAGTTTGCTAGGACCTTAAAAGCAATGGGGAGAGAATCCTCCACACTATCTCAACTGATCAGGGTTGCCTGGGATGGTCAAGATTTGAGGATAGTTACTAAAACTCTCGATTATGCAGCTACCAGTCCTCACATTACCATTGTTGGCCACATTACCCTTAGTGAATTAAAAAAGCTCTTAAACCAGGTAGAAAATACAAATGGCTTTGTTAATCGCTTTCTCTGGGTTTATTCGACACGATCAAAATTGTTGCATGAGTCCATCGATATTCCGGAAGGCCATTTATCAAATGTCGTGTCTAAACTGCAACATGGCTTAAGATTTTGCTACTCGCCGAGAAGAATATTCGTTTCACAAAGTGCAAATCAATTTTGGAAAGAAGCTTATTCGATATTGAATAAAGATTACTGTGACCCTTTCGGTGCATCTATAGCTCGTGGTGCAGCTTATGTAAGGCGTTTAGCTATGCTGCTTGCAGTTTTTGATTGCTCGGAACTGATAGAAGAGTTGCATTTGAGAGTTGCAATGGAATTGTGGCGCTACTGTGAAGATGGATGTCGATTGCTGTGGGGGGAAGCCACAGGTGATCGTGTTGCGGACAAGGTACTTGAGACTTTAAGGAAAAATCCCGACGGCTTATCAAGAACTCAGATTAGTCAGGATGTACTTAAAGGAAATAAAAGCAAGCACGAAATTGATAATGCATTAGCTAAATTGATTGAACTTAATGTTGCTGGCAAAAAATTGGTTGAGTCAGCCGCGGTAAGACCGGTGGAAATGTGGTTTTCGATCTAGTTGTGTCGTTAATCACATGAATTAAGTTCAACCTCAAAAAATTATTAGAAACTGGCTTTGAAATTCAAAGCAATAACTTCGTTCGGCCTAAATTAATAGAGGGTAAAGTAAATTGAAATTAGAAAAACCATTATTCATAAGTGTATACCCAAGTATTCATGGCTCTATCATTGGTCTAAATTCGAAAGGAGAAATATGCCTAAATATACGAATTCCATTATTGAAAGGTATTCGTAAAGCAGATCTACATTTGCTGTTAGCAATAATCTCCAGTCTCACAATGAACAATAAAAACATGTTTTTATGTATGGAAAAACAGGTTTTAACCTTAGACAATGCTCTTATCATTGAGGCTAATGATGGAATTGCACTCTATAATTTTTTAATAGCAGTATGCGATAGTATGGAACTAGATTTAAAGCTGGTTTGCTTTGATGATCTAAAGAAAGAATTTACTGACGATGAATCCCTTCTAGGTTGTGACAGGGTCCACATAGCTAAAAATCTTTGGCCTTTGGATCTGGCATCACAAGATCCTTCAGCTGCCAAAAATAATCACCGGATCTTTGAGGGGTTGGTTCATGCTTTACTTCCCTGCGAATATTTCCGTCGCAAATTCCTTAAAGAAAGGAATTAGTAATGGATACTTCCCTAGAAATTGGAAGAATTCTGGGCTTAGCTTTTCACTCTAACTATTTTGCAATAATTGAGTGTGATTATTTTGGGAATATAGGGTGTAAGGTGTGCTTGCCTATGAATCGTAAGAATTTTGAAACTCCCCAACTGAAGTTTATTTTAGGTTTCCTCCAAAAAGAAAGGGTGAGAATTACTGTAATTGAAAATGATAATTCATATTTATTTCGTCAGCTTCACGCATTTCTTGTTGGAAGCAAGGTGGATTTTATAGTTATTTCAACAGAAGGATGGAAATCTTACTATTGCTTTAATAGATCTAAAAACACGCAACGGTCTGAGTCCAAAAAAATACTTTTGGAAGCCGAAAAACGCTCTAATGGAAAACGAATGTTTCCTGATCAGCCTTTTCTTCCAAGGAGGAGTTGTGTTGCACTTGGCAAGGGATTTCTTTTGATTAATTACATCTTGGTAAAGGGTTTTAAAAAAGGGACGGGTGAGGCATGAACCAAAAAACATCAAATTTTACGGTTGCCAAATCAGCCGAGAATAATGAATTATATGCTGGCGCAAGTAGTTGTGGCAGGCTCTTTGAAAACTCAGATGAATGGATGACGACCTTTGAAGCTGCCGCATATTTAAAAATAAGCGAATCTTCGCTTTTAAACTTATGCTGCAATGGCGATCTTCCCTACTACAAGCTTGGTAGAAGCAATCGCTACAAAGTTGAAGATTTAAGAAACCTTATCGTCAAGAAGAGGTTTTTATGAGTGTCAGGTATATTGAGGATCAGAAATACTGGATAGTAACATATAGCAAACGAAACCCAATGACAGGTAAGTCTGTAAATGCCCGGAGAATCGTTAAACAAAAGTCAAAAATCAAGGCTGTAGAGCGAGAACTCATTGCACAGGTTGAGAGGAAAATTTATGAAACTAAATTCCCCAACTGGAAAACTTGTGTTCTTGAGTATATTGAATCGTGTCGCGCCAAAGGTTTAGCTCCCATTACGATCTACAACTCTGAACAATGCATCAAGGCTGCAACCTTTGAACAGTGGGGATCAACTCTAATTAATGAGATTACAACTCAGCAGATTCGAGACTTGATCCTTATCAACTTCAAGGATAACGCTCCGAGTCATAAACAGGCGATGCTCAAGTACATTCGTGCGGTTTTTATTTTTGCCCTTGAAAATGGATACATATCTCGTGATCCAGTGCCAAAAATGGCTTTTAAAACTGGGGATAAGATAAAAAAGGTCTTAACGGAAGAACATGCAAAAATTTTGCTCCAACAAGGAAAAACCTTGAATTGGCCATGGTATCCCCATGTGGCGATGGCTCTATACACTGGAATGCGTAATGGCGAGCTTTATGCTCTGACTTGGGACAAAGTTAACTTTGAAAACCGGCAAATCCTTGTCGATCGAGCCTGGGTTAAAAAGGGCGGATTTAAAGATACTAAGTCTGGTGATGATCGTATCGTTGAAATCGCTGCCCCTTTAGTCCCACTTCTAAAAGAACTTAAGCTTTCCATGGTAGATACTCATTTCGTTTTACCGCACATGCGTGAATGGACTCAAGGAGAGCAAGCTAGAGAGCTTCGAAAGTTTCTATTTGGCATACGCTTACCTGAGGTGCGGTTTCATGATTTAAGGGCCACATGGGCAACACTGATGCTTTCTAAAAATGTGGCTCCAGCAAAAGTCATGATGATGGGTGGTTGGAAGGATATGAAGACCATGATGATCTACATACGTAAGGCTGGTATTGCTATAAAAGGAATCACCGATTGTCTTAATCTTCATGATCACGAAGCATCCCTGGGGAAAGTAATCAACTTTGAGTCAAAATCGTAAATGTCACAATTAGTCACAAGGAGTTGATAAAGGTTTTGAGATAATGGGGTGTTAGCATCACCCCTCACTCTCCGCCACGCTTAAACACACTTCTTGAAACCCTACTTAAAACCACTGATAATAAAAACATAAGCTTATCGAGTATGGTTCCTCAGCCTTTGAGGCGATATCACTTTAAATCAGTTAAAATAATCTGAGTTGTAGTAATTTGTAGTAAGGGCTTGTAGTAAGCTTAGGTTTACTACAGAATCGCCATTATTATAATAATTATAAAGAGATAAGTCGCTTGATTGTTGTTGAGTTTGATAAGGCTCCGATAAGATCTGGATGGGATGACTCTGCAATCAACTGCGCCATTGTCAATGTAATGCATAACCGGATAGTAACGATCCATACCCCTATGACAGAATACATGGCAAAATAGGTATTGAAAGATTTGAGTGTGTTTGATATGGCCTAATTTGGTGAAGTTGAACAGAAATTATGAAAAAAGACCATGAGCGAATACAAATATAATAAGCCTTCATTACTTGAGATGTATGCTGGGGTCAAGTTGACAAAAGCTAAACTGTCTGTGGATTCATGGTTTGGACTTTTCCCCAAATTTCAGAGCATTGGTTTGGGATTGCCAGAGATTAGTTCTAGCATAGATTTAAGTGTTGGAGGGCATACTTTATCTGCAGCTTCAACTGGGTTTAGATGTTGGAATGAGTCCAAAACAAGACTAGTTCAAATTTCCGCTTCAGAAATTACTGTAAATTTTGTCAAAGACTATCCAGGTTGGGCTTCCTTTTATGAGTTTCTGAAAAAGGTCTTGAAAGTAGTTAATGAAGTTAAGAAAGTTGATATATCATCCATTTCGCTAACAGCTAAGAATGAAGCCGTCATAGCTGATGGGAATTTCATGCTGGGTTCTTATTTGATTTGTGATGGTGAATTGATACCTAAAAAGTATCAGAACTCCCGTTTTCCAAGTGATATTTCACTTGGGGAAGGAATTTTGGAAGCCGACAATTTCAATGAGCAGGTTCGAGTGGCTGTACGTAAAAACGGTGAAACTGTAACTCTCCAATTTGATTTGTCTTTTAAGAAACCGCTAATAAATGGTCAAGAATATTCCGATCTTCTTAATGATTTGCATGACTTGACTTTATCAAGGTTCGAAAAAGTAATTTCAGAGAAGTACCGGAAAGAGGTTTTAGGAGGTTTGCATTCATGACAGCTAGTACTGCTCCTTACATAAATGATGCTTCTACATTTTCAGATATCGGATCATCCTCATCGAGCTATTATAGACGTTTTACAAGAACCGCAGGATTTGAAGAAAAAAGAAAAACCACTCAAACAATATCAAACGACGAATGTTCTGTAACTTCGCAGCGAAGGTGTACTGAGAATGAATTAGAACTATCTTTAAGTGAGTTGAAGAGGATTAGTGAGTTTGATTTGGGTTGGGATGGACATTTAGGCCAACCGGTTACAAAAAATAATTTAGGTGTCGCAGAGACCTTCATACTGAGTGTTTTTAGCTCTTTAGGAAAATTGAATCTAACACAAAGCAAATGCCTAGCTATTGAGCCAATAGCTGATGGAACTATAGCCGTGGAAGTTACTTATCAAAACAAAAAACTTGCTATAACCTTTGATGTGGATAATGGATCTGTTTGCTATCAAGAAGACACTGCTAGGGCAATTGAGATTGATGATCATCCCTTTAATCCGCAAGCAGATATGGAAGAAAAATTGGATTGGTTATTTAAGTAGATTTTTGGCGAAGATTTTTTGGATTGATTTAGGTACTATCTCCTTAGAACAGAAATTATATCGTTCAATTTCAGATATGGCACAATATAAGTCAGAAGAAAAGAATGTAACTGCCAGTTTTTTCGTTGATAAAAATGGCTTATCATGCGATTTAGCAATATTTAGTAGTCCGGAAAAATCAAGGAGAGGTTACATTGACCCCCAATTTTCTAGTAATTCGGGCCTAATTGAATTTTCTACAAAAATGATTGAAGAAGCATCTAAAGGTGAGGTAACAATTAGACATGACCCTCTGAAAAGAACTTCTCTCTCCGGAAGAACTCAAGAACCGAATTATGGTCACTGTATTTTTACGAGCAAGTTAACTCGTGGGCAATCCAACAATGTTCGGAAACTAGCTTTGATCTTAATTGAACCTACTTTTTAGCTTCTGCCATGAACTCTTTCGATCTCCATTGCCATTCTTCAAAGCGAGATTATCTTTAATGCAAGCTAGTTTTGTTCCGGTTTTATAAAAGCTTTAAGAAAAACCATACATGATAAAAAAACTACAAATCTTCCTCTACAAGGTTGTATTAGTTCCGAAAGATGGAAAAACCAAGGTAATGTGTGCAATGGGATCTCCATTACAAACCTAAAAAGATAGTGTTAATCTAACTCAAGGGATTTATTTTGTTGGAGACAAAAAACACCACATCCCTGGGGACATCCGAAATGCTTTTGATGTCATTTGATTTTAGTACTGGGTTTGTTTGTTTGGGCTCTATTTCTCTTTGATATTCATCCTATGCATTTTTAGGATTTTAATTGCTTCATCAAAGCCTACAGCATAAGATTTCGGTAGAGAATTGTTAGCTTTCCCGCTTCCTTTAGATTTTATTAGCTCACTTGGTGATATATTTAAACCTTTAGCAAGTCTTTCGAGTGTTTTGGTCGAGATGTGACGAGGTTTATTTTCAAGTTGAGAGATAAATTTTTCATCAAATCCAGTTGTTTCGGACAGTTCGCGCTGTGACAGACCTTTTTCATGCCTGATTACGCGAAGGTTTTTTGATATTTGACGATCCAATCCCATTAATAACCCCCAATAAAGAAATATATGTCAGGGGAAAAGATCTGTGGATTCCTACAGTTATAGGGGTACCCCTATAAAATAATTAATATTCTGCCTTAAGTACCGAGATATGTTGGAAGTAAGGTTTTTTTTGGAACGGAGATAAAAGTGGAATCAGCCAGAGATTTAGAACCAATAGAGGAAGGCACTGACCTTCATGAAACTTGGATAACCAAGGAGCAGCTCATTGGAGGGGTAACCGAAAAGACAAGAGAAAAAAACCTCAAAAGTATGATTTCAAAGATGAGTGGAAATGAATGGGTGTTTTTAGAGTACATTGATAAAGGTTTTGGTAATTCCGTTGCAAGGTTCAAGAAGAAACAAGTAAATAGAGCACAGGAGTCCGAGTCTAAAGGCAAAGATTTTGTGAGATTTGTGAGATTTACTTTTTATGGTGCTTTAGCTTGTTTTTTATTTGGTATTCTTATTGGCATAATGACTGAGAAAGAATCTGAAAGAGATATCAGTATAAAAGTCATAAATACTGCTGAGTCGGTGTCTATCTCAGTATATTTGGAGTACCTTTCTAAGCGAATGGAAGAAAGCCAAGATTACATTTCCTTTATGCAAAAAAACTTAGAGGTGTATGACGATAGAAAAATAGCTAAGGATGTTTTGAAAAAAATTTATATTAGTACTGAAATATGGAGAAAGGAGTTTGACGATTTAAGCTATGGAAGCGGAATCTCTCCACCGAAAAAATATAGCAGTTTAAAAGATACATGGATGTCAGTTATTTCATATGTTGACAATATTGGAATTGATTTTTGGCATCCAAAATACTTTCCCTCAAGAGAAATCAGAAGGGAGAGTTTCAAAGACTTGGATCAGGCTTCACGCCAAATAAAGTACTATAAGGCAGAATATAAAAAACTCTTATCTATGGTCGAATCGATAAAATCAGGTTCGTTTGTACCACCGGCAGAGGGCTTTGATTTAGCACTTCAGCGCTTTAAAGAAAAAACTGCAAGCGTGCCTGGATTTGATAAATACATTGTAGATATGAGAAAAGGTTTAATTGGAGGTCAATATGAAGTCCTGGAAGTTGTAGTTTCTGATTTTTGGCAATTAGAGCCATACAGGGTTAGACTTGCTACGGCGAGGAATATTGGTAGTGCATGGATTAAGTACCACCAAAGTGTTGATAAAGCAGCTATACCTCGAATTAAATTTTTTAATCTAACTTCTAATGAAGTTGGTGGTTCAAGGATCTTAGATAATAAAGAAATATGGGTTGAACAGTGAGGCTTCCCTCCAAGATTTTTGCCTTTTTCTTTGCTTTTATATCCACTGTATTTGCACAAACACCAGATTGCTTACATGATGCGCATAATTTTCGTTGTGTTAAATATCTGAAAAATTATGATGCTGATACGATCACTTTTAATATCCCAGATGTTCATCCCTTGGTTGGGGAAAGAATCTCTATTAGAGTAAAAGGCATAGATACCCCCGAGATTAGGACGAAGGATCAATGTGAGAAAGATCTGGCATTTAAGGGGCGGCTTTTTGTAAAAGGGATGATGGAATCAGCTGAGCGAATTGATCTCCTCAATATAAAAAGAGGAAAATATTTTAGAATTGTTGCTGATGTGATTGCTGATGGAAAGTCGGTTGCTGAAGAAATTCGGAAGAACAAGCTTGGATATTTTTACAATGGTGGCACAAAAAAGAAAGTCAATTGGTGCGAATTTGGTAAAAATTGAGCTTGGTTACTAGCTGTTGTTTGCATCGAATGATCAGTACTTTGCACCCACTCTCTATCCGTAAGCATAGATCTTGAAACCTTACTTCAAAACCATTGATAATAAAAACAGACTTATAAATTTTGGCCTTGGTTTAAATCAGTCAAACTAATCTGAATGCTAGAAATTTGTTGTAAGGAATTATTAGGCTTCAAGGCTCTATTCATTGAAAAAATTAAATATTTAAAAATCCTGGTGATTTACAAGAAGCTTGAATTCAATAAGAAAATGCAAAAATAATCTTGCCGTCCAGAATTCAAAACAAATTTGTGCTTGAAAAAAATATTTTCATCAAAATTCCCCTTCCTAAGATGTGTTTAAGAGCTAATAAGAGAAAAATCTTAAG
>JBGCDR010000072.1:0-3275 GCA_045105515.1 Oligoflexales bacterium | reverse complement strand
ATACAGTGAATGAATCGGTCTTATTGTTGATAAGGACTTATTGTGATCCCAATTCTAAGAGTCGGATGACCACTCAAAAAAAAGCTCTATCGGCGATAACATGACGAAATTAAGTGTAAAAATCCCGGTCACCTATGATTCCGTGACCTTAATCTGATTTTCCGCAAGCCTTAATTTTTCGTGTTTAACTTCATTCAATGCAGATTCATCGATATACTCTAATATAGCTAAATCAAGCTCTGGTAAGGTCTCCACAATTCGACATTTCCATTTGAACTTCATAACCTCAGAATATCTTTGCGCAGATTCCAGGACATAAGAATTTAGCTTGTTGTTAGCTGCATTCAAAGAACAATATAGTTTATTAGGTAAATGTTCGTCAACTACATGCAGAGCCGTTAAAATTTTGTTATTTCCTACTAAAAAACCTGATCCAATATATGTATCTTTAATATCTTTGGAAAAGATAGAAGCTAACCAATTCTTCTTTCCTTGATTTCTGATTTTATTAGTAACTATAGTAACTGATGCTTGGCTCGCCATATTGAATATTTGATCTTTTGAAAGATGGCTAGTTTCGGCTAATAAATTTACAGATTTCAATATCAAAATCATTACAAGTATTAAGATTTTCAAAATAAATTCCTAATAATGCTATCCTATTTTTATAATTTGGGGGAATCTAACATATTAAATAATTGCATTCAATATAAGTCTCGTATAGCTATATTTTCATTGAAATTTTTATGACAATTAACTTTTATGAGGACCTGTTCTCAACCTGCCGCTTCGAAGTAGAACATCTAAATAAAGAAGAGTATTTGGAGAAATATGGGGTTGAGGATTATTGTTCTCCAATCCACATTACCGCAAACCAGCGAAATGAGATATACCTAAGATTTAGATCATCGATATTGTTGAGCACTGGGAACATGAGCTAGCAAGGTTAAATCATTGCAATAAAATACTTCCAAGGAACACCGATAAAGTCTAATATTATGAATTTAATTCACGATTATTGTGAATATATATCACTTCAATATCAAACAGACTTGCAATAGGTATTAGATTGAATTTGGAAAGATTTACCTTAATCAGGAAGTTCTCGTATGAAAAAGTTAAAGACACTTTGTAACTCTGCAATCATAATTTTCACCGTGAATTCTACGTTTCATTCTCCAAACAGCAATCTCCGAGCTTATGCAGGCACTCAAACACATCCAATCAATGCAATTGAGATGCTCAATAAACAAGAAAAACATTTTGAACAAAGAGTTGTTAAACTATCAGATCATGTATATACAGCCATTGGCTTCCACGGCGCAAATTCTACTATGATTGAGGGAACTGATGGAGTCATCATAGTTGATACTCTAATGGGACCAGAAAGCGCCCAGAATGCGTTAAAAGCTTTTCGCAAATATTCAAACAAACCTGTTAAAGCAATAATTTATACACATAGTCATGATGATCATACTGGTGGGAGTAATGCTTTTGCTGAAGATTATCGGCCTGAAATTTATGCAATGGAAAATTTTTTTACTACTGAGCATGCTAACCCTCTTCTAAATAAAATAAGCCTTCAACGCGGAGCAAGGCAGTTTGGACGTAATTTACTTGCACATGAAATGACAAATCGAGGTGTTGGTCCCGCAAATACGATAGATCATGACCGCGGAACCGGATATCTAAAACCAACTATTTTAATTGGAAAATATGGTAAAAAAGTAATGATTTCTGGTGTTGAATTAGAAATGCACCCTTGTCCTGGCGAAACAGACGACGCACTATTTGTTTGGTTACCTAAAGAAAAAGTACTGATTGCAGGTGATAACTTTTATCGGTCTTTTCCGAATTTATATGCTATTAGAGGGACCCCATACCGTAATGTGTTACTTTGGTCTGATAGTGTATCTAAAATGGCTGAGTATTCTCCAAATGTTCTAGTTCCAGGCCATACATCACCTATTGTAGGTCAAAAAGACGCTACAGAAGCTCTCAAAAACTATAGCGATGCCATTCAATTAATTTATAAATATACCATCGATGGAATCAACCAGGGAAAATCTTCTGAAATTATTGCAAATGAGTTTAGTCTCCCAGACCATCTTCAGAACAAGGAATACTTAATAGAGTTTTATGGAAGTGTTCATCATGCAATAAAGGCAATTTACTCTGGTTTAATGGGGTGGTTTGAGGGCAACCCAAGCACATTAAATCCTTTAACACCAGAACAGGAATCCCTTAAATTTGCTGAGTTAGCGGGTGGTGTGGATAATTTATATCATGCTATGAATAGAGCCTTAGAAAAGGGAGAATTTCAGTGGGCACTTGAACTTTCAGAGCGAGTAAAATACCTAGGCAAAGACTGTTTAACCCTGGCGAGAGAAGTAAAAATTAAAGCGTTGCGTGGGTTGGCAGTAAAAGAATACAATGCACCAAATCGAAACTACTACTTAAGCTATGCGAGAGAGTTGGAATCAGGTGATCTGGAGAATATTTGGAACTGACTTTTTAAAGAATCGTTAATGAAGGATCATCTCCGGTGGGAATGTAAATATAGCTCTGAGTTTTAAGTTATGCCTAAAACTTACGATTGACTCTAATCTTGCCTGAGATCTGAAACTTAACATTTTTGTTTTTCTTGGGTTAATAGATTTCAGGCAATTTACTATCGGTTCTGTAGGAATTTTATCACCAGAAAAATACAAGAAGGTGCGAAAGACACCCAGAAAATTGCTAGTATCCACAAACTATAATTTTCCTTCTTCTTTGAAAGGACTTCTGCTCTAAATTTTGGTAGATGAATTTTGCTATCCGATGGATCTACGAGAACTTCAAGTTTTTGACCCTTTTTAAAACTATACCTGTCATGTTCATAGAAAGCTCGAGATCGTCTTCTTTTTCTGTTTTCATCAATAAACTCGTAGTAAACGAAATATTCAATTATTTTTCTCCCATAAGTACCCACAAAAGACTTTTCTTTTCGCGTAAATCTCACTTCCCCTTGTGCTCTTTTGTTGTTTAAGAGCAATTTATCTGCTTTATTTACCTGGCTTTGTAGGTTTGAAAATAAATAGTATCCGAGAATTAATGTGGGAAATGGAATAAATAATATGAATAAATACTTTTTATTCAAAGGCGGATTGCTAGATTAAGTGCAGAAGAAAAAATTCCATCGCTTCGGAAGGCGGATTTAGTTTAGTCTATGAGGCTAATCTGCTTGCAAGAAAGGGGTATTTATGTCTGCCAATCTCACTTATGAGCAAAGGTAT
>JBGCDR010000071.1:0-7800 GCA_045105515.1 Oligoflexales bacterium | reverse complement strand
AACTTAAGATTTTTCTCTTATTAGCTCTTAAACACATCTTAGGAAGGGGAATTTTGATGAAAATATTTTTTTCAAGCACAAATTTGTTTTGAATTCTGGACGGCAAGATTATTTTTGCATTTTCTTATTGAATTCAAGCATTGTAATTCCTCGATATCATGTAAAGAATGTCTAATTAGTCACTTTAGGCAATGCCTTTCTGCGAGCAAGGTTCCTAGCTGTCCTAACACAAGCTGCAATCACTATTTATCAAGAATACTTTTGAATAATCTATTGATAGACTCTCAAGAAAAGGAACAAATCGTAAAAAAATATACGAATGTGCTACTACGGTTTCATCCAAACTTTCGATTCTGTCCTAATGATGAAAATTTATTACTATTCTCACCATCAAATAAACAAGATTGGAATCAAATCTATTGCAAGGAGTGTGGTTTTAAACATTGCTTTGAGTGCGGCAATGTGCATCTGAGAAAAGAACCTTGCTATAATTTAGCGGATATTGCTGAGGATGTTTTTCAAGCTTACCAGTTAATAAAATATGAAGATCCCAGTGTCGAGTGGAAATTATGCCCAAATTGCTGCACACCTGTAGAAAAATTAGAGGGCTGCGATTTAATCATTTGTGGAGCGAATAAACACATCGTGCATCCGGAGATCAGAGCTGGATCTGGATGTGGAGCACGAATTAATTGGGCATCAGCAACGAATTTGGATGCTATTTCATTAAGTGATTTCAAAGAAAGAATCAATTTATATAAAGAATCGAAAGCAAGAAAGCATATTGCAGGGGGCTGTTTTAACGAAAATAATAACAGTTGTTTGTCCAAAATTGGATGTAATATTAGCTGTAATATCACTCGTAAAAACGTGTTTATCTCTTCTTGGTGTTTAGCTTTTAGCGGAGTAACTTTTTTTATTGTAACTAATGCAACGATTGGTGGATTGATTCCCTTAGCGGGGCTTGCACTAATTCCAATAGGGCCTTTCGTACCAATTTGTTATGATATGCACCATGGCAATGCAGACTGAAAGATTGGTATTCGACTTTTTGGCTTTTGTTTATTGTTTGAGCAAATAAAGTTTATGGGATTATCGAAATTATTCACATCCTCAATCCATTCACAACTACCACCCTTAATTTTAACTGTAAATTTTTCTATTTGATTTCTTATTCTACACATCTATGCTGAAACCTACGATCTTCTTTATGGCTGTCGTGTATACTATATTGCCCACCAGGAACTGATTTTGACGGGCATGTATATTCATATTTCTTATCACATTCATTCGCAAATCCGGGTATTTATTCGTATTTCGGAAAAAAGCGAATTACTATGCTTGTTAATTGCTTTTAAACCAAAGAATTACATCAACTCGAAAAATATCGCCTAAGCTTTTTTTCATTTCTCATGGTAACTTAGGTTGACATTTTGTTCAAAAAAATATGGATGAAAGTATTGGCGAATTTGAAATGTAAATACTCTAAAGAATATATGGAAACTAATGATTGGCCTACAAGACTATTATCAAAAAGCATGAGCAAAAAACAGATAAAGAATATATTAGAAGGCCTTACTATTCCAAAAACTCTTGCAAATGAACTCTATATCAATACTCTTTGGGAGCAAATAAATAAAAATCTTCAAGCATAATGCCAACTTTTTTGTTTTAGTTGTTTTTCAGGCAAAAAGTTAGATGGGTATCCATTGATTTTTTCACAGCACTTTTGATTATTTCTGCATTCCAACTATTAACATCAAAATTCCTCATAATTTTCTATATATGATAGAATTTCATTAGTTATTTTTCCCACTCACTTAAATACTGGACACGGAGCTGCAGCCATTATGAGTCAAGATACAAAATTCCCTCACCGTTCGTTGAAGCCAGTTATTTTTTTGATATCCGGAATATTATTGGCAATGGGGTGTGAAAAATCAGAACTGGAAGAAGTTGTCAGTGAGGGCCCCTGTACTATATCATTTCACTGGTACCAGAAAGATTCCTTTCAAAACTACCCTAAAAGAATAGCAAAATTTTGGCCCCCTCACACCACTACCGAGCTGGATATCCAGTGTCAGGGAGAGAGTAGCTTTAGCAATAAACACGCACAAAACAACCATGGCACTGGTCCAGATAAAATCGTTCATGGCATTCAGGTTTTACAAAAAATTAAGACCGTCCTTATAAAAAGTACCGAAGCGGCAGCCAGGGATCTAGACCGCGCCTACAGATCCTGTGAATGTAGTGGCACCTATTTTTCTATGGAGGAGTTAAACGGGGAGTCAAGAAAAGTTTTTTCTGCTCTCGCGGAAAACACCTCTAGGATTCTAAACTGTAGTGAACGATCAAGGGTTGTTGAAGACTTAAAGAAAGGAAAAATTTCCAAAGATTTACTTGTTAGCTGTGGAGCAGCTTCAAAACAGGATTGGGAAAAGTCCTTTAACGATGCTTTATCTCACCTGTCCGACCCTCTAGATTCCTACCATGTCTGTAACAATGATGCTATGCTACAGGCAAACCTTATTGAAGAGTTTGTAACAAAAGGAAAAGTCGTTGCCTGTGGTGGTGACAGCAATGCAGTATGTCGCGGACCAAAAGTCTTTTACGAACCATGAAACAAACCAGCTCTGATAAAAGAACAGATTAATACGATGTCTGGAATGAGATGTTTTATCATTTTTTCTCCTAATGTTGAACTTCAACAAACTTATAAATTTTATTTCATTACAGAGCTAGGAAGTATCACTCTTGAGAAGCTATTTCAGGTCCCCATAGTCTATTCAGTGAAAGAACAGATGAAATTAGGCAGGAACTAGAAGCCCCCCCTTATTGGGCTGAATCATTCAAAGCCTTGAAAGAAACGTTACAAAAACCAGCTAAAACTATCTGAGAACCTCAAGCACAAAGATCCTCATGTGCAAAACTTTATGAATGCTTTAGCAAGAACTCTAGTTAACTCTGATTTAATAATTAATTTTTTTGTGGTTAGGAAGAAATATTAAGGGCATTGCTTATCGAGAATGACTTTATCCTGTTGCTCTTTAGAATTGTTGTCTTCCTGCTGCTCCTTAGAATTGTTGTCTTCCTGCTGCTCTTCAGAATCGTTGTCTTCCTGCTGCTCTTCAGAATTGTTGTCTTCCTGCTGCTCTTCAGAATTGTTGTCTTCCTGCTGCTCTTCAGAATCGTTCTCGCTAATTTGCAGAAAGAATCTCAAATTGGTGTCGGTAAGTGAGCAACTTTCGAGCATTAATTCGCTATCAAAATTTGCGTTAATACAAAGATCTTCCGGGCGGGATATGAAAAGGTATTTGCCCTCAATTTCATAAAAACTTAACATACTTAATTCATCGTCCTTGTCGCAATTAATTAGTTCAAATTTGTTTTCATGCCTCCCAAGACAAAGGCCACTCCCAATATTTTTTAGAATGTATAGTCCAGATTCTTTGAGCATTAGATCCCATTGATGATCAGAGCTCGAAGAAGAGCACTTATCAATTAATTTAGGGGTATTATTGGTATAAGACAAACAGCTTGATTTCTGATTACTAATAATGAACTTATCTGGAACAATCGTAGGCGAAGGCCTTGCATTGAAATTTGATATTTCCATAATCCAATCTGCATGTAAACCGTCTGTTCTATTTTGGCTAGCACCTCCGCGCCAAACTCCTGCGACAACCTCTATACCCAGGTTATTTACAAAAAAACTGGGTCCTCCGGAATCACCAGCTCCCTCAGTAGCATAGCCAAGCTGGGGGGCTTCAGATCTATTGAAAAACTTTATCATATACTCATTAAGAACTTGCTTTACTGAGTTCATGCCCTTACGTTTTCTACCAGGAAAAGACTCGGTACTACCGCTTCCTGATGTTTCTTCTCCATTTCCAACACCGACGAATGTAACTTCAAGACCTTCTTGAATTAAGGAACTATTAACGTTAAATGGAATAGGTTGAGTTGCTGGGGAAGACACATCAGATCCAAGCGTCTTTATCTGAATATCGTGCAGGCCAGAACCATTATATCCAGAATGATCAAAATGTTCCTGAATTTCAAGACTTAACGGAATTTTTCCTGCACACATTTTAAAATGGGATTGTAGTTTACCACAATGGGCAGCGCCAATTATTGTACGAGTTCCTATAAGGGTGTAAGTGCAATTCCCTTTTAGAAGATGATAACTACCGTCACAAGAACTAGGTGTTCCAGAATTTCCTGTTGCACCTACTGCATCATGACGATTCCAATACTCCCAAATATCCCAAAGCTTTAACGTTTTCCCACGCTCATTGGGAGAAGGGCAATTGCTTTTAGCCTGTGAATAATCGGATGAAGACCCCAGTTTATCTGATGGTTTTTTTTGTTTCTTTCTCTCTTGAACAGTGCAACCAATGAATATCAAGGACATAATCATAAATAGTTTGATAGGCAATTTATTTTTAGTGGAATTAAAAATAAAATATTGTGCAGTAATCGCATTTTTCAGTTTATTGGGGATAAACTTCATTTACAAATATCCATTTTTCCTCTTACAAAGATTGCCTTTCCTTATCGGTTAACATCAAATTCTGATAAAATTACATTTGTAAGATCTTAATTATTGACACATAAAATCAATCTCAAGTATGACAATCTTGAGCTTCGCAATACGCTGCGCAACGCCGATCACAAATCTTGAAAAGTATATCTAGTCATTAGTCGTAAAAGTGGTGCAATGAAATACAACTCCTGTGCATAGTTAATCGATCTAGAGAAGTTAGGAAAACTTAATGACCAACTTTTAAATCTGAGTATTGACATTATTTTCTATATTATTTGGATACAAGAAAGCTGGTGAATATAATCAGGTGGCAAAATTGAAGAGGAATCTGGGCACAGCTTCCTGACTAAGCGTTCATGGAACTTCCTCAGAATTTTTTTCAGGGATTTTAAATTTACATAGAGGACAGGAATTATTATCAGGCTTCAAGTGCCTTTTAAGCAGACACTTCATATGAAAAACATGGTCACATCCATCAATATCAAAAAGTTCATCGCCTTCTGAATATGGATCATAGCAGATACAACAAAATATTTCTTCACTCAATATTTCTGATTTATCGGGGTACCTAGTCGTTATATGCACTGATTTCTTTGGTTTTGGCAAAAGCTCTGAAACATATTCGACAGGCCAAAAATCTACTCACTTTCTTCTCCGAAAAACTTCTTCCTAATATTTTCAACTCTTTTTCTATTTGCTTCCATATCAGAGTATCCAACGCGCGAGCTAGATCGCACATCTACTCTGCCAGTATCGGGATGTAAATGCAGCTCTAAATCATCGGTAAACCCAAAAATTTTCGACTGATAGGTCAGGTGTGCATAAACCTCTGTTTTTTGAATGACACTAACCCCTTCTTCCACGCTTAAAGACTCGACTAAGTCGAAAAAAACTGTCTGTGAACCTTTCGGAAGCTCAAGAGCTCGAATAGTAAACTGCTCCTCAGTTGCCATGCTTGACACACAGTTGGGCTTCTCACCACAAGCTGCAAGCTTTCCATCTTTAAGGCCTGGAGCGGGGTTTTCAGCTTTTTGGCTCTTAATCCCTAAAGAATAAAAACGATAGGATAAAAAGGCGATACCTAAAAAGATGACTGTTGTACCAACATATGCAATTTTTTTTAACATTTCACTTACCTCTTTAAATTTTACTAGTTTTGAAGATACGTAGACCACGTTGGCAGAGAATCAGCACCCATAAAGATGGTGGTAAAAGCCTATGGGGTGCGCGAGTAATCTTAACTATAGAGGTTCTTAAATCCATGATGCTTTTTCCAATATTAGTTTGTACTCTAGATTCCCGCCCAAAAATGATGATTTTAGAGCTAAATCTGAGTTTCTTAAAGAAGTTTATTTATTTATGCTTAAAGCGTTATCACTTGAGCTCCAGGATATACTTCTTAATAACAAAACCTTCGTCCATTGAAAAATGGCTATAAGACAGGCCAAGGATGAAGATTTTTTAATTTGTCGAAGTTATCATAAGGTCAGAACTTTCTATCATCCTTTTAGCTTAATCCATTCACAGGATTATTTAATTATTTAACCCTTTTAATTGCTTAAAGCATTTTTGATTTAGGTAATTAATATTTGAACTGATAAATAGACTGAATTGGTGTTACTTTTTTGATTAAATAAGTTAAAGGATTAACGAAGAGTTTTACGAAGTCACGAAAAATTTACAACACAATGAAAGCTCTCACGAAAATGAAGGGAGAAATCCTTGGAGGCAGTAAACTTGGGTTTGAGAATAGTAACTAAATTTCGTGTTCCAAAGATATCGAATGGACTAATGACGAGAATTCTAGTTATGGTGAGTATTAACTTTTACTTCTAAGTTAGTTAGCCTTCAGAAGCATTAGCTTTTGTAAATTTGTGGCTGTCATCATGGTTCATAGATTTGTCAAAAGTTTCAGTATGTTTTTTTTTCGACATTAAAATATTTATACCATTGTAAATACTTCTAGTACCGACTCCAATTGTAAGAATAGCCAATGGTTCAAATATTAATGCTTTTACGAGATCCTGTCTGTCTTCATAAAAGAAGGGTTCAACTAAATGTGTTCTCCAAGAGGACAAAGGATAAGTTATAGGTTCTAGGTTATCTATCAAGTCCCACCACTCTAAAGCAGTCATGCCTGGAGTTTTTTTAGGGATGCTCCATCCTTTGTGACCTGGGAGGCCAAACACAGGAATACCACCACAAAAATTTAAATGCATACCAAAGTAACCACGAAAAACATTGAGAACTCCATGCAAAGTTCCAGCAATAGCAGCAGCTTTCGTTAATGCTGCTCTATTTTTTTCATTTTCCATAGCAATCTTAGATAAGACGCTGGTTGTTGCGGACATCCCAACACTTAAAAGATTCCACTGTCCAAATTCACAAAGTCTTCCATCATTTCCCCAAAAAAACATGGCTAGTATGACCGCTGAAATACTAGTGTCAAGTAATCCATTTTGGTAAATTACATTTAATGCTGCTTGCTCATCAGAGCTGTATTTCTTTTCATTTACATTGTCAAATTTATCGGAATAATTACGCTCTGAGAGGTCTTCCTCCGAAGGGAATCCAATATGATTACCAAATGTCGAGCCCGCAATTAATTGACCTAAAAAAAGGGCTAATATAATAATTTGTTTCATATGACTAAATTGCGTCTCACTATTATTAAAAAGGGGAACGGATTTTAACCTTTTTATTCGAAAAAGTCAAAAACATATTGGCCATGATTTTTCATTTAAATATTAATGTATTATACTCGTTGAAGTTGAGAATAAAAATAAACGTCCTATCATTTACGCATTCGCACGAACTAAAACATTCTAAAAACTGACGAGTATCCTATTTGCCATAGTTTTAGCAGATTGATTTCAATAACTCTTTATTAATGTTAAAAAAATGAAACAATTCTTTATAGTACTAGCTTCGATCACTTTGTCTGGTCAACTTTACCAAATATTGAATTGATAAATAGTGTGAACTTTGATGCCCCAAATTTCACAATAATGCAAAGGTGCATGAGTTTGTTTCATTTTAGGGAAGATCCAAACTGCCATGCCCCGCAACAAGTAGACATTGAAGTGGATTATTCTCTTCAAATCATGTATATAATTAGAGTTGTCTAACAATTGATAAAACCCTTTGGTAGCTTAATTTATGTTATTTTATAGTTCCAAAGACCTGCTGCTGCGTAACCTATTTCATCACGAAGCTTATCAATTCTGACTCTTAACTTTGAAGAAGCTGCGTTG
>JBGCDR010000070.1:0-8716 GCA_045105515.1 Oligoflexales bacterium | reverse complement strand
CGAAGATATTTAATTGCCGAAAATATGGTATTTTTCACTTATCACTGGAAAATAAGAAGAGTTTTTAAAATTAATTTCAACCGCGATAAAAAAAACTGAGTTGCAAAGGCAAGAATTTAGTTTCCGACCAGACACTAACTAAAGAAATGAATGGTGAGTCAGATCAATACTTTTCATCTATTGTTAGTTCGTTCAATGATTCGTTTGGTGATGGTAATGAAAAAGGGGTCAAGGAGTTATTTAACGAATTGGTATCTGATTATACGAGCATCCTATTTAAGGAAAGCTACCTTACTCAAAATGAGGACCCAAATGTTCTCATTTACAAACCTGATCCTGCAAATTTTTGTGACGAAATGAAGAATAAATTCCAGAATCAAGAAGAAACTCAAGATGATAGTGATGAATGTGTTAAAGACATTCAAAAACTAGATTTAAGTTTCCAATTAACTAGAACAAGTTCTGAAGATATGACTATTTCAGTGTATACAGTAAGTGAAACTGAAAATATGAGGGTAACGTTCTCATCATCAGAAATATCTATGTCAGCGGAAACTTCAGAAATCATCAAGACATCAAAGATTATTTCAGAAGAAACTATTGAAAACAACCATATCAACGGAACAGTATCTTTAAGCCTCAATGAAGATAGTGGTGGTATGTACTCCATTAAATTATCAACTTCAGGAACATTCTCTTACTCCTCAGCAATTTCTGACACACCAGTAATTAATTATCGTTTACCTGGATCAAATGATATATTTAAGTTTCAAATTGATATGAATAAAAAGAAAATTGAATATTCAATCAACCTTAAGGAAAAGCTGGAATTTAGCTCTAAAGAATTTAACATTTTCAATTCATCTGAAGAAGATAAGGACGTTGAAAAAGAGTCTGAAATGGATATTTCAATAGGTCCTTTTATAGGTTCTGCATCAAGTTCATTTGACCCGAATATTTCGAATCTTGATTTGGATTTCAAATTCGGAGCTAGGTTTATTGATATTAAAAAAGATGGCATGGATTATTTTGTTCTAGATGGAAAAGAAGGACAACCATTTAACCTCAGCTTGAAGTCTGAGATGGAAAAATATTCTAGTAAATCTAAGATTGAGTTATTGGAAGAATTCTCTTTTAACGTTTTGTATACATTAAATGCAGATGATGGAAGTGAGAAGCAGTACGATTTTATATTTAGTTTATCAAAAGGTGCTAGTTTTGCATCCGATGAAGAAGGAAAGATATCGAGATCTGGCACCGTTTCTCTGGCGTCTAAATCCGAAGATATCCAAATTTCTGGAAATCTAGCTACTTGTGAAATAGAAATAAATAAGACTGATGATGATAGTGGTTTGAGCCAGAAAAATATTGATAGCTTTGTCAATATCTGTAAATCAACCCAATAGTCCTAAAGTCGGATGCCGAAAAAAAACCTTCATCCACTTAGGGCTGAGGGGCGCTCTAGCGTCTGCTCATAACGGTCTAGATTGACCCCCCTAGGTATTGTTTGGTTGACTCCCCTCATTTTGAATAAAAACTATTATTCCACAGTACTCGTGCAACAGATCTAACGTTCTAATTTTTAGAGGAAAAAAAGAGGACAAGTCGAGCTATTTTTCCTCTAAAAATCCCTTTGATGATTTGTGAGTTGTCAAGAGGGATTCATATATTGGTATTTCATAGTTTAAGGGGGTCAAAAAAGCAGTTACGGGGGGGGCAATTTTATTCGGATCGGGCAAATGCTAGCAACGAGAAAGCTGTCGAGACTTCTTTGACTCTATTGACGCTTATCTAAGGCTTCTCTTGCCTTTATGAAAGTGTTGCAGCAATCAGAATTTTCATATAATTCAGGGTTTTTAAATCGACCCATCAACATTCGATCGTTGATAAAAATGTCTATAAGTTCTTCAAATCTAATACCTATATAAAACCAGCTAAATAAGGTGTCTTCCCATTTATGACTAAGAAGGACAATGGTGTCATTGGACATTGGGGCAATCAGTGAATCCTTGATTGGAGGCGTGAATTCTTCAGGGTTCAATATTAATGATTCAATTTTACTGATAGGACCGAGTAAGAAACTGTCAGATGTAATTTTCATAGCGAATGATCTACTATAGTATGGATGCCATAGATTTGAAATATCTAAGACAGAAATATTTTGACTGTGAATATTTAACTCTGTGCCTAGATTTTTTGCATCTCCTAAAGAGCCAAAATCATAGGGGCGAAAGTATATTTTGTTTTCCAATGAAAATTTCTTAACTCGGCAATAACTTTCTTCATCGTATAATGGACTGAATTTAGCTAAATTATCATCAAGTTCACGATTAGATAAATTTTGAAACCATTTAATTAAACTAGGATTTTTTAAATTAACATAATGCTGAGAATAACTTTCTGGTAGCAAATTAAACAAATCAGAATAGCTACTCGACTTTCTCATATTAATATAATTCGAATGTTCTTTACTTTTTTCTATCATCTCTAGATTAATTAGGTTGAATAGAATAACGCCAGGATCATAGTCAATAAACAGAAGACCTGTAGCATTGGGGGTCATATTGAAGCCAAAAATTGCTCTTTCAGCTCCCACAGAAGAATATAAACCTGGTTTGGCCGATTTCAATATTTCTATAGATAATTGCTGGTCTGTTTCAGTGACAAAAGTGAAACAACTATGATCCTTCTTAGATTCTGTGAGAGTCTTGAAAATGTCATCGGCAAAATTATCGCCAGGCAGAGGAGAAAAAGCTTTTACAGGAAAGCTGAACATAAAGACTAATAAAACCAGATTTATCCTTGATAGCATAATTTAAAAACCTTTTTAATATTACTAGGTGATTTTTTTGACCACTATCATAAGCTTTTTACAAAGCATAGATCTTTTTTTTAAGCGTCTAATATGAAAAAACATTTATTGTGAGAAGAAATATTGGCTGTGGTGCATAATTTCTGAAAAATGTTATAAACTTCCCACCATGGATTTAAGCGATGAAGTGAATGTCGAAGGACTCAAAGATGGAGAAAGCTTTATCATACGTGAAAAGAAGACCCAAAAAGTTAGGCGTGTTGTGTTAAACGAAGCCTCACATGCTGCGATTCAAAACTATTTAAAAGTCGACGCAAATCAGGTCCAAAAGCCCCTCTTTTCTTATCAAGGATTGGTAGGGATCGAGCGATCACTGCTTCTTACCTCAACAATCTTGTGAAGCGTTGGGGAAAGAAGGTTGGCATCAAAGATAATTTAGGCAGTCATAGTTTGCGCAAAAGTTTTGGGTACCATCAACGATTAGCTGGGACGAGTATTCCAATCTTAATGATGGCATTCAATCATTCCTCTCAGTTTCAGACACTTAGTTACCTTGGGATAGAGGATGAGGAGCTAACAGAGCATTTCTCAATGTAATTTGAAATAAAATGTGAAGCCTAAACTCTCATAATACTTGGGATATATACAATGATTAAATTTTTTTTATATAAAAACCGAAAAAGATGTACAAAAATACAAAAAAAAGAGGTTGAAAAAAATGGCAAAATCACTATTCATCTTTTTCGTGGTACTGGCATTTTCTTGTCAAGAACCTCCTAGTGACTCCGTTGGATCACAGCAAACTAATAAAAATAAAGCAAAAAAAAATGATCCTAGTACTACACAAAGTGACTCTGATTCTGACAACTCGAAGACGTCGAAAAAAATTGATCAAGAAGAGCTATTCAAACTAGTAGCTGCAGAACTCGACTTGAGTGGAAGTAAAGACAAAAGTATACTCGAAGATGCAAAAGAGACAGTAAAAATTATTGCGAGAAAAATTCACCCGAATTTAGCAAAGGAAGACCTGTCGATTGGTCATAATCTTTCCCTCATTTTAAAAGGATATTCTGACAAAAAAACCTCGGACTTCTTTCAAGATCTCGTCGATGAATGGGTAAAACCATGTCAAATTATTCCTTTGAATAGAGAATATAGTGGCGCAGCTCATACTTACGTAACACAATTTGGAATAGGGCAATTAGAGCATTTAATCTTTACCGATATAGTCCTCACTAAAGATATTGGGGATGGAGAGGACCTTTGCGTCAAGGACGAAGTTATTTTTGAAGTTGTGTCAGCATCGCTTAATAAATTTGACTTGAGTACACTTGGTCGAGGCAATGATGGGATTATACACATTAAATTTGAAGGTTCTCTTCGCACCGCATTCATTTCTTTTGACAGTATTTCAGATTTAGATTTTGAAAATATTGGGAATTCCAAACTAATGCAAGGAATAGATATAGAAAATCAAAGGACATTAAAAGAAGGCAAGGAGATTACTATTAACTATATCAATCAGTTTTTAGGGGGGAAACCGGTTTTTGACATGATATTTGGCATCGGACAAATAAAAGTATCAGAATTGTTTCCTGGGCTTGTTGAACCTAGCGATAGTAAATCTGTAAAACAATTGCTATTTGGATTTGAACAAGGAAACTCGATCATTTACAATCATAATGACTATTTCATAACAGCCTCTGATTCAAATAAACTTTTTTCGCAGTAAGCAGGGTTTCTATCTTCATTATTGGCTCAATTCAATTCATCTTTAAGTCAATAATCATGGGAGTTTTTTTCTGGGATTAAATGCCAATAACAAATTTGGTAAAAATTCTTAAGATTCCAACCTTACACTGGTTTGGGGGCAATCATAAGTTTTAGGCAAGAGTTGGGTTTGCTTGCTAAAGAGCTTAATTTTGAGCATTCTTGATTTTTTTCATGGCTTCTTCAGCGTCATTTATGGCTATTTGTATTATACGCTCTTTAAGTTCTAGTCCTACTAGGTCTCGATATTTGTAGATGCAATTTGAACTATCATATAATGTTTCTTCAAGTTTCTCACACCATTCTTGATTTCATCTTCGTGGTGCCGGTCTTTATGTTTGAAGATACTAATTAGTAATTTTTGATCTTCAAATTCAGTATCAATAGACATATCAGATTTGATTTTTTCAATTTTTGCATTACATTCTTCAATTGAAGTTTTTAAGACTATTTCAGTAGCAAGATCCGTTAGCCTTCTTTTTAAGGTAGTTGCGTCTAAATAATCGTTTCTTGAACTAGCCTTGCTATAAAGTGCTATTTCAAGTCTCTTGGCCATTAGAGGTAACTTAGCAAGCCAATATTGTGGAGCATTGGGCTTTCTTTTTTTCAAAAGATTAACTATTTTGATGATTGTCACTCTTCTGTCATTGTAATCACTATCCGATTGCCAATCTGACAAACTTCTATCATCACGTCTCATAACAATTTCGAGTATTTCTGATTTTTTTTCTGCTCTCATTGCTTCAGTGAGTCCAAGTCTCCAGTCGACCTGAGGGTTAAGAGCTTGGTACATATCGCTAAATCGAAATGATCGGGTTTCTTCTGATGAGTAAGCATAAGAAAAACTAGAAATGCAAATAATAGAAATAGAACTTAGGAAGAATATTTTCATCTTTTTCCCTTTATTGTTTAATCAGAACAGCGGAATATAAAAACGGCACACTATACTTTAAAAGATGTAATAAATCTATAATTTAGTAATTAGTTCGAATATAACATAGCATCAAACGCGTTTTTACAGGTTCAGAAACTCCTTCAGATCAGTTATGTTTCTTGTAAATAAATAACTAAATATTAAAAAAGCACACCTATTGATTTGTTGGCATCATTCAACGAGAATAAATTAGGGTCAAAGCCCCGCGGCAGATGAAAGAGTATTTGTCCGCTGTGATTATAATCAATCCCAACTCTGTAGATCATTTTGAGATTCAAAGATCAACATACAACGAGATAACAATCTGACTTCCTCTTTTGTTGTTTTTCTCAGTATTGTTTAGACAATGAGGTGGTGGAGTGCATTAGTTTAAGCATATAACGTTTGCAATTCAAGGAGTAAAGAGTAGGCGAATTCATAGTCTTATGGCATCCTGTGCCGCATCTGATGATGTATTTTGCTAGAGAGACCCAACTAACAGGTGCCTGATGACGAGAGCCTGACTTATCCGTGCCTGTGGCATATGGAGGAGAAGTTCCTCTGGCTGACTCTACTATGTTAATATACAAACAAGAATTATTTCTTTGCGTTTGGGAGATTTACAAAAATAGCGCTATTCCGTCGCCAATATCTGGTGTTTAAGGATTTGTTAAATTGGTATTCCGACGGATTAAAATCAGATATGAATTGAACGAATTTGATGATAGTAGGCGACTTGAGATGGAATCTATTTCAAATAGATATGGAATCAGTGAAGGATTTTCTCCTCCCAAAAATCTCAACTTATGGGAAAAGACAATAATTGCGACTAAGAATACAATTAAATTTATTGCTACATATGAAGAAAAAATTGCAATTTATTTAGTATCTTTCATTACTTTTTTTCTTATTTATTTGATACTCATTAAGTTTGATGAAACATTTTACTTTTTAACTAGGTTTAATTTTTTGACAGTCTGTTGTGGACTAATCGTGGCATCATTAATATGCACTTATCTACTTCTACTTAGCAATACAAGATCCATAAATTTTAAGAATAAAGTGTACTATCAAGGGTTCAATAAGATTTCACTAAAAAAATTGAAAGGTATTCAACTAGTAGGATATTGGGAAAGAACTTTTAGAGAAGGAGGGCAGTGGACTTTCTCTAGAGGGCCAGATCACCTATATTTTTCAGTCTTCCTAATAACACAGGATCAACGAATTCACCTTTCTTTTCACCAAAGTTCTAAAAAATCATTTTATTTCGCAGAAAATATATCAAAAATTCTATCTACTAATTTTATTTATCTCAAATCAGATATCACATTGTTAAAAAGAAATAATTGGTTTATTGATGGTTTAGTGACAAGGGATCCAGTAATATAAAGGACTATCTTTTATTGTATATTGTACAAAGTATAAGAAATTGACTTGAGAATAAATAACATAAAGATAAACTTTATGAAGCACAAGTTTGATGTAAATCTTAATACTCACCAAAAAATTTTCTGAGTCTATTTTTTATATTGAAGTGCATTTCCAACGATAAAAAACAGAAAGCTAGGGAGATTTTAGTTTGTTTTTATTCGCCCGTTGGATGGCTAGATTAATTAGCTCAACCATGATTATTGATAGGAAAATAGCCTCTCCTATCTTAAAAGCGCTATTAAGTGACCAAGTTCATCATCTATGGAATGATTTTTCTTGAACATGTAGTCTGTGTAAACAGCAGACGTCATGGCACTCAAAAAAATGCTAGTTGTCACCACTGCGTAAATATCTATCCTTTTTTCCCATCTAAGGCTCCTACTCATTAAGTAAAGCGAAAATATTATGGGAGGTGCAATTAAAGAACCCCAATTGGGTATTATAAATTCAATAGGCATGGCAATAACGGCTGCTGCAACTGTAAATAGAAAGTAAATTATAAATAAATATTCTCGTAACCATGAAAAACTTGAAGATAAGACCCTACTAAAATCACCTCCTAGATTGCTCATTATGGGCAATAGTACGATACTAAGGAAGAGCGAAGAAAAACATGTGAGGTAATATTTTTTTATAATTCATGATCATTGGATCCAAGTTCTTATTTGTTCATGTCTAAGACGATTAGTATTAACACAAAGCTCGTAATGTATTTGTACAATATTAATGATTATATCGGTAAATCCGAGTTTTACCTAAAAAGCATGGATTTGTGCTAAAACCCAACTTTCTTGCTGAAGATACGATAATATGACTCAGAGTAGTGCAGTAAGGGGGGGTAAAGATAATTTTCCTTCCTTGAAATCCTCTTTCCATCAGATGTCCTTCATAAAATTTTTTCAGATCTGCCATTTTTAGGGTGAATCCGCTAACTTTTTACACAGGAGTGTTTATGAAACCCGAATCCAGCTCTATTGCAGAATCAGCATGGTACAAAAAGCTCTTTTCTAAAGACATGACCCAATCCCAAGTCTTTCTTCATAAGCTAACGCACCTTTTATATTGAGGAGTGGAGACATTTGACCTCGTGAAGGCTGTTGAAACTTGGAATCGTAAAGAGTTTCACGAGTTCTTGAACGTGGTTTGCGAATATAAAGAAGATTTTGAATTTGAGCAGAACAATCCGGAGCTGTTTGAGGAGAAACCATGAAACTTGATCTTTAGGGAATTTCTCTAATTAGATGTCCTAAGAAGAACATCAATACGATATTCCATACCACCGCTATCTTTCTAGCATCACCGTGAGTCTCAGATTGATTGAGGGCTCTGATATAACTCTCGGAACTTTCAAATTTGTTTTGTTCTGAGGCAACCTCTGTCCTTGCCAGTTTGATCTTATCTTCGAGGCCGCCCTTTTTGTTAAATTCAGCGGTAGCATAGACGATCTTATTTTTCTGTTTTTTAGGATCATAATTGCTAATAGCTTCAGAAACAGCCTGCTGTTGACTCGATAAAGCGGTAAGATTTTTTTCTGCCATCATTAGAGAGGTGGGCTTTTTGATAGCAGCAAGCACATTATCTTTTGCAGAGGATGAGACTATGTTGGCGAGTGTATAAACTGTGCTCCCTAGAACTAAGCATAGAGCTATTCTAGCTCCTACTGAAATCTTGGGTAACTTATTGAGTTGAAAGACAAAACAAACCCCTGTATTTCCCATCCACTTATAATTCCAAGAAATACCTAACCGCGTATCTAAAATCTCAATAGTCCAAAAAATATTTTCCATTAA
>JBGCDR010000069.1:0-2690 GCA_045105515.1 Oligoflexales bacterium | reverse complement strand
ATTGTTAGATTATGCTTGAATAGTCAAAAAAATACATCTCAAATATTTTTGACAACAAAAATTTTGTTAAAAAAATATGCTGAACCCATTTTAACGTACTTCAAAATTTGGTTAAAAGCTTACTTGAATCAACCCTGAAATAATATCACTAAATCTTTGATTAATCTTTCTTCTCAGGAATCAAATGAAAAAGTTACAGTGCCCATAAGATTTATAATTGATGATGCAATTAACGTTTGCAGTTATAAATTCAAGTCTAAAGATATTAAATTTACTTTTGTAGAAGTGTCAGAAAACTTATTAGTACTATGTAATCGAATTGAAATTTCTCAGGCATTTATATGTCTCTTGGATAATGCTTGTGATGCTATTGAAAGTCTTGACGAAAGGTGGATTGACTTGGATATTGAATATAACAATAAGGAAATTAAAATCACCATTACTGATAGTGGATCAGGAATTCCTAAAAATATAGCAAAAAAGATTTTCGATGATTTTTTTACAACAAAACCAGTGGGGGTAGGCACTGGTTTTGGGTTAAATTTGGCTAGGCAAACTATCGAAAATCACAAAGGTCAATTAGAACTTGACCGTAAAAGCAAGAATACTTGCTTCAAGATTTTTTTACCTTTGTCCCAGTCTTAATTAATAAGTGTCTACTCATCTAATCTGAACTTTCTAGTGCTTGTATATAGACCTCTGATATTTTTACTTTAAAAAAACATGGTAGTTTGGGGAAATTCAGGACAAGTCTATTTAGTTGTTGATATCTTCCATTATGAGTTAAAAACTGAAAATTAGTGTGCGTTGATTGAACGTTTTTGGATATTGTTCGACTTACGCCATGCTTAATTATAAAAAATTTTTTTTTCAATTTACAAGTCAGTTAATCTTTATTTTTATTGTAGATGAAGAGATTTTGATTTATTAGAATTTGATGTTGGATCAATAAAAAAGTGAATATTAGTTTGCTTTTAATAAAAAATGAAGAATTAAAATGGCTGCAAAAAATGATCTTATTTTAATCCTAGTCCTAAGTGCTTGCACCTCTGCACTTAGCTTAGCAATGCCTGCGTATTGCATAACAAAGTCAGAATTGCTGAGAAAAGAGGATCTGCTCAGTAGAAATTTTGATTATTTGCAGGCGCAAAACAAAGGTAGCAAGTTTATTTATAGAATTGCGGAAAAAAATCCTCTTGACATTGAACGAAGTCTTGAAAATTGGAACCAAGAAATATCAAGATTTTATCAGCAGTTAGATTCGTTTATCTTGGAACAACAGCTCTTCTATCTTGAGGAAAGCTTCGAGAATGCAAGAGCACTATATGTAAGAATTGGTGAGGTAAGAAGTTATCAAAAAGATTTAAAAGTTGTTACTAAAATATTTTCCTTATTGCAAGTTTACTATAATAGGTATCTCTCTAACTTAGAAGCTTTTGCTACAGGCAAGGATTATCGTCGTATCAACCCTTACATTAACTATTTTCGCCAGTATCGCGATCTTTTGGGATTTCTTAATTATACCAAGAAGCGAAAGAAGCCTTGGAACAAAAAACTTAGACAAACTGTAATTCGTCACAGTATGCAGAATCCTGGTCTGATTAAAGAGGTCTTTAGGCCGAAAAATCGAACTTCGTCCTCACAACCACTTACAGAATTGGTCATCCGCGAGGGACAATTGCTACGAGATGTTTTTGATAATTTAGAAGTCCAGGTCGAAATAAATGGTCAAGAAAATATACCAAGTCAAAATTTTCATCACTTAGATACTAACAAAGTTGTTAATATTTTTGCTCATCAACATGGGCATGGAATTATTGATGAGCTCATCAAGGCTCATATTCCTATCCCTCATTATATGATTATGTGGGCTGTGAAGATAGGGCCTATACCGAGATTCATGCATCCATATTTAGAGCAATCAGCTTCGGTTATTCCCGTTGGTGCTCGGAAAGATGCACTAACTTCGACCATGGATCGACTTGAACAGAAATTTTCCGATAATATTGCGATTCACCCCCAAGGTGAATTAAATATATTCAATGAAGTGATGCCAGTTCATAAAAATTTTTCCCATCGTTATCTTAAAACCCTGCGCGAAAATGGCTACCATATCAATTTAATTCCAGTTTCTAGTCAGTATGCTCCAGTGTTTTTGACTGGTTGCCTTGATGATATGAAGGCACATCCTGGAGGTAATCTTATTAAAGCAAGCATTGAACCCGTATTGAACTCGAATATTTTAGATGCTTTGCTACGAACTGAAGCCGGATATGATACCCTAATACATCTCCTGCGCCTTATATGGCTTGAAAAAGCTGTAACCGATGAGGCTCAAATCCTGGGCGGGCTTCGAACACAAGCGATTGAGGAAAAATTTCGCCAAAGGCTAGGGGATTTTATTAGTGCTGATCATCTTGGTAAGGCTGCAATCGATCAAGTTATAAACCATTTTCTTATGCGCAATTTATAGTCAGTCCCCCTTATGGCATGTTTGAATACGTATTTGATAGGTATTTAATAGATTTTTATTACTTGAAAACCTATGGTACCTAGTGCCTGATTGGAAACACACCGCCGCCTTTGTATGTAAGGCTTAGAGCACTATAATCTTTAGCGAATTTCCCCAGTTTCTCTAAAAAGGCTATAATTGTCGGAAAATCAAAAGATCTTGGGGGTGCCCATGCGCG
>JBGCDR010000068.1:0-14908 GCA_045105515.1 Oligoflexales bacterium | reverse complement strand
ATTATGGAAGAGCAATCACAAAAACGGAGGAAAAGTTTCATGACAACCTAAAAATAATCGGGCAATACTTAATTTAAAAACCCTTAAAATTACAACGATAAATCCCGCCAATCAGTTATTGAAATTCCTATACATAAATTTTAAGCTTATTTTTATCGCAAAGAGTCCCACTGGGGCCCCGACAAAAAAAGCTATACTAAAAAATCCGTTTAATAAAGTCGGAAATAAACTAAAAGAATTATAATAGTAAGAATTATAAACTAGAAAAATTGTGAGTGAAAATAAAGGTATAAAAAAACATTGTTCAAGTTTATAAAAACTAAATGATTCTTGGAATTAAATGGCTCATAAAAAACAAAGTCTTCTCCCTTACCTTTCTGGTATTGATTATATCTACTATTTTCATTGTTTTTTTTCTCTTTAGCCTTTCTATTTTGATTAAATATCCTCGTAGATCGTGATAATAATTCGTCATACTTCTTTCGAGAGCTAGGGTTCTTTAAAGTATTGTAAGCTTCAGTAATTTGCTTAAATTTTTCCTCAATTTTTGTACTGCTGTTTCTATCAGGATGATATTTTAACGCAAGTTTTCTATACTTCGCTTTTATAACGCTGTGCTTAGCGTTTTGCGGCACTCCAAGAGTATCATAATAATTTTCCAAGATTATTCCTTGCCATATTGACCTCTAATTGTGAAATTAAATTTGGACTTTTTACAAAAAATTATGCTGATCATGCCACTACTTTCTACGCTGACATGAGAAGCCATAGGTATCCTGTATTTCATGATCTTTTTCAGCATCTCTAAGAGGGTAAAGGTAAGTAAGTGCCATGCGGTCATCAACCATTAACCGATACCCTTCGATTTTCCTATAATAGGAAAGCACCGAATTGATAGTATCATGGGGATGATCTATTCCTAAACAATGCCCCAGTTCATGAGAAAATAAGGTGATAAAGTTGCGAACATCATCTTTATATTTTTGCCCCAAATAGAAATTACATGATTCAATTTTTCCACCATCCCACCATAAGTCCGCTCCACCACCACTGTTTGCTGATAGAAAACATAAATCTAGTATGCGATTTTGTCCTTCAACTACAGAAGTATAGCTTGAACCTACATGAGGGTTATTTGGATCAATAGGGTAAAGTTCAATATTTAAATAAGAAGAGGATATAGAATTGAAGTCATTGTCAATAATATTTTGCATAGTTTCTCGTACTGAGGCACTACTATTTTTCAATGTATCGCCACCAGGTAAGCTGTTGAAAGCATTGTCACTAAATTCTGCTGTGTTCTCGTTTTCACATACTTTAATCCAAAGAGTAGGAAAAGATTCATTTATAAAATGAGGCTCCCTTTCATAAACTTGAAAACCCATGTTAAAAAAAATGAAAAATAGAAATAAGTAAATTTTATACATAGTCTTCCATTTAAAAATCATAATCTATGCCAATAAGTAGTCGACTGTAAAAATCAAAGTTTTTGAAGCAGCTACTATTCAATTCAAGTCTAAGATCGAAAGTAGAACTTAAGTTGAAGTTATGGCCCATATTTGCAAAAATACCAGGTTCTGGGTTTGTCCCTCGATAAACAATTGAACCTCGGACCAAACCCAGTCCCCCAAAAGTATTTTCTTTGTATAAGTTATAAATAAATCCATACATGTGAGTGTTGAGCATCCCGATTTCAAATCCGCCGAAACCTAGCCTAATTGCACCTAAGTAAGAGGGACTAATAGCAAGAAGATTTAGATTGGTAACAAGTACAACAAAATGCACATCTTTTTTTAAAGTACCTTGCGCAGTTTGAAACGAGTACAAAATCATAAAGAATAAAATAATTACTTTCAAAATCTAGTACCTAACTGAAATGAAGTAACGTATTGGATATCAAAGTTGAGTATATCACCTAAGGTTACTAAAGCATGCTGTGGAAAAGTACCATAATGATTGCTCACACCTAGAAAAAATGGATCTAGAATAAACCAATCTAACCTAAAACAGACCCCAAAAGAATAATCTACAGCTTTTTCTTCATGATCCTGAGAATCATAAAACCCGCGTTCGCTATTCATGATGGATGGTCCAAATCCCCCTTCCAGGTCTCCCCACAAATATGACCCAAACCGCCACCCCCAAAGTAAGCTAAAAACCTGCGACGAAAAGTACATGTAGTCGTTTCTGAATCCCACACTACTCATACTAAGGCCAAGACCATCAAGAGTATAAATTCCATTCACTTGGGGTGTCTGAATACCTTGAGTCACCTGAGCCAAACCCAATCCAAACCTAAGTCCAAAACTATTGTAGTGAGAAGCTAGCAAGTTTTCTTCTTTTATAATTAAAAGAAGAATGAGTAAAACCCAAAAAAGTAAACGTTTAAACACAACCTTTCTCATTCGATAGAATCCTTGTATTGGTGTTAATACCTATTCTATCACTATTCGTTATTTCTACATCAATAGAAGTACTGAAGAAGTGAATGTTTTTTGTACCTCTTGCTTATCTCTATAAATTATTAATATCAAATTGGCAGGAATCAGTGGTGTTACTCACAGAGTTTGATACAATTTTATCTTTTTTTCGTAGACACTGGTTTGGATTTTGGGTTTAGAATATTGCCTAAAATAGTGATGATCTTGAATTCTGGAAAAAATCCTATCCGAAAATTAAATAATACCAACCCAAGGCCTTAGAAATTTAATATGGAAATTTCGATAGAAACTACTACTTATCTACTGAGGTTTCTAGCTTCAACTAACCCAAACAAGAAAAAGCATTTAGTTTGGGTTCATGCGAGCAGCCAAAAGAAGATTGGGTTTTTTAGATTTCAGCCCTGTTTATCATATATCAGAGCTTTATCTCAAACTTAAATCATGGCAAATTACTGCCCTATCTCCCTATAAATAGCCATTCTGAAAGGGAATACCCTTTAGCTGAAGAAAGCTTAACAATTTTTAACTAAAAACCGTTACGCTTCTTCTTCTTAATGGACTCTACCGAAATGGTTTTTGCAGTGGTTTGAAACACTTTTGACTTCTTAATAAGAGGAAAAACAATCTCAGCAAACTGCTCCCTTTTAATACGGTTAAGGTGGGAAATAGTGAACCCTCGCTCCATTAGGTTAGCAACCGTTTCCATCATTGGAACCTGTTTGTAAACAATTTCTATGCCAGCAAAATCAAGATAAAATCCAAACCTTGGCAGCCAAGGCATCTTGCGAATCGATGATGGCTTTTTCCGTTTTGAATAAAAAAACATACCCATTACTCCCTCCCGTTTCGAACAAATCTCTTTTGCTTGTCCCTGTTATATGGGTTTAGTCAAACCCAGCGTTAGCTTAACTTCCAGCGGTTGTGCATCCAAAAATACTGCTCAGGACAAGCCATAATCATATCCTCGACAACCCGATTAAACGCAAGTGATTTTGTTTCGACATCAGCTGATGAATTCTTCGCATCTTCTATGTCAAGGGGTGGCAAAACTTTGAGACGATGGTGCCCGGCTTTAATTCTTGTAATATAAACAGGAATTATTGGAGCAGGAATTCTCCGATGTATGGCAGCAAAGCTAGTGTTGGTTTTTGCAGGTCGATTAAAAAAAGGTAGCATGGGCTCTCCAGGTCTTGCCTGATCCATTACAAAGCCTACCAGCTCATTTCGGTCTAAAGCCTTTTTAATTCCTTTGACTGCGTCCCCTTTTTTCTCCCGAACAATGGCATAAAAGCCATTTTTTCGCCTTAGATCATTTATGAATCTATCCATTTTTTCCGAACCTACTTTTTTAACGATCACATTGGAGGGGTAACCCAGTCGCGTCAAAGCGCCACCCATAGCCTCCCAGCTCCCCATATGAATACAAAGAATATAGGCCCCCTTCCCTTGCTTCTTTACTTCTGCCAAATGTTGCTCACCTTCTATACTTACATGATCGCCTAATTTTCCGTTTCTTTCAGCAAGGAACTCTAAACTTGTTAGTACAAAATGGTAACAAGATTGAAAGCCTATACGTTCCTTTTGAGCTTTGGTCTTGTGATCCCCAAAAACTATATCTAGGTTTTTTAATATTAGTTTTTTTCTCAAACCAAAAATCTTGAAAAATAGAAAAGTGATCCCATAAGTAAGTCTCTCCAGATTTCTGGAACCCAATTTACTCAAAATTATAGATAATATGTTGAGCAAGATATGCAATGTCTTATTCCTATTCTTTATTTACGATATGGCTGAGCTTTAAACCTGCCAATGCTGAGAAATGAACGCTTTGGGTAAATCAAGCTCATAAGCATAATCTAAGTCTAAGCCGATAAAGCGAACACCTAGAAAGTTTTTTACCCAATCACTGCCATTAACAAGCAGTTCTCGCCAGGGACCGTCTGCAACCACTTTACCCTCATTGATTACTATAACTCTGCTAGCAAAGCGTACAGCTATTTCTGTATTGGAGGTGGCTACCACTAAAGTTTTTTCCTCGCCTCCAGAAGCTAAATCGCCAATCATGTTAAGGATAATGGTTGAAGTTACAGGATCTAGGCCAGAAGTTGGTTCATCAAAGATTGCAATAGAAGGATTAGTGCAAAGTGCCCGAGCGATTCCTACCCGTCTTTTCATCCCGCCAGACAATTCATGGGGATACATATTCTCAGTTCTAGCTAATTTCACCCCTTCCAATAAGCTTCGCACAGTTTCCAACATCTCGCTCGCGGATTGCGAGGTCATATGCTCCATGGCAAACATCAGATTTTCTTTGACAGTCATGAAGTCAAATAAACCGCCTTGTTGAAATGCCATGCCAACGCTCTTCATAATTTGTTCGCGTTCATAGCTACTCATACCCAAGATTGAATTCCCCATCAAACGAACATCACCTGCATCTGGCGCAACTAAGCCAAGCAGGATTTTGAGCACTGTGGTCTTGCCACATCCTCCAGGGCCAACGATACTCACGCGCTCCCCATTTGAGACCTTTATATTGATATCCTTCAAAAGCTGAACCCCAGGATATGATTTCGCTACAGAGTCTAACTCGATCATTTAAACACCTAAAATTAAAAGAAATTAGGATTTTACCCTTGGTATTTACGCGAAAAATTGGCTATAAGTACAACGATTTATAAAAGGCAATACCTTTTAAAACCTGTTTAATTTATTAATGTATCAAATATTATAGATAGCCTAGCCCTGATTACAGTAATGTTTAAGGCGGAGCTATATTTCTTATTTTTTCGAGAACGAAGAGACTGAGGCGCATTAGAAGGGGACTTATATGGAAATGGTGGAAGGTCGTTCATCTCGCTTACCGGGTTTTTATGCTTTACCTGCAAATGAGCGCATCAAAGTTTCGGCTAAAATTTCCAATTTGAACAATGAGGAAAAAGAAGCCATCCACCAATATGGTGCTATTTCCGCCGAACTTGCTGACACCTTCATAGAAAATGCAGTGGGTACCTATAGCCTGCCCCTAGGGATAGCTACTAATTTCTTGGTAAATGGCAAAGATGTACTCATCCCTATGGCTGTTGAAGAAAGTAGTGTTCTAGCTGCCGCAAGTCATGGAGCTAAACTTGCACGTTATGCTTATGGTTTTCGTACAAGTAGTAGCGACCCGATTATGACAGGACAAATTCAGATATTTGTCACAGCAAATACACCTTTTGAGGAAATTCTAAAAGAAAAAAAACAGACAATTATAGACTACGCAAATGTAGGCCAAGAAAGATTGCTGAATAGGGGTGGAGGTGCCGAGGACTTGAGCTGGTACTATATCCCAGAGATAGAGAGCTTAGTTTTAAGCCTGCATATCAACACCTGTGATGCAATGGGTGCAAACATCGTCAACACCATGTGCGAAAAGGTTTCACTCTTGGTTGTAAATGAGCTTTTTCCTGGTCGCGATTTAGGCTTAAGAATCCTTAGTAATTTAACTGACCGGCGTATTGCGAAAGCTACATGCTTAGTACCACCTACCGCTTTCAAGAGTAAGCAATTTTCTGGGGAAGAAGTTGTTAAGAGAATATTCCGAGCCTGGCAGTTTGCTTACTATGATATATATCGAGCAAGCACCCACAATAAAGGCGTTATGAACGGAATTGATCCTGTGCTAATCGCCACTGGCAATGACTGGCGAGCAATAGAAGCAGGTGCTCACGCATTTAGCTGCAAAGACGGTGTCTATCGTCCAATGACCAAGTGGAGCATAACCCCAAAAGGCGATCTATACGGGGAGTTGGAACTACCAATGGCGGTAGGAACAGTAGGGGGGGTAACAAAACTTCACCCCACAGCGCAAGCTGCGCTCAAACTGCTGGGACGTCCGAATGCAAAAGAACTCGCCGAGATTATTTGCTGCGTAGGACTTGCACAAAACTTATCAGCTTTGAGGGCTTTAGCTTCAGAGGGAATTCAACAAGGCCATATGGCACTTCATGAAAAAAACCTAGACCTACTTAAAAAAATCAACCAATAATTTCTTTATAAGTGGTCAAAAAAATTCACAAACACAAGGTTGCTTTAAGGATGAAGCGTTTTCAACCCCCTTCGAGTTCCTATTTAAACGGAAGTACGTTAACAGGTTCTCTACCTATAGAGGCTTCCTCTTGCGGAAAAGCCATCATTGTTGGAGAACATGCGGTCGTTCATGGAGCGTCAGCTGTTGCAATGCCACTGCCAAACATGCAGATGCACATCAAACTTTTTCCCTCTGCAGGAAAAAAAAACTCACTAAGATTAGGGAATAATAAGGTTTCAGACCACGCCCTTGGTATCATCAATGATGCTTTTTCTTCCTTGGGCATTGAAAAGTTTGCTGTTGACGTAGAAGGCACCTCCCAGGTACTTATCGGTTCGGGATTAGGTTCCTCAGCAGCACTAAGTATCGTTATTCTCAAAGCTTTAGGGAATCTTGTTGGCAAAGAGGTTTCTGAACAGGACCTTGCGCAGCTAGGAAGAAACTTGGAATCACGATTCCATGGTAAGTCGTCGGGCTTAGACACAGCTGTAGTTGCTTACGAAAGTATCATTCAATTCAAAATCGGAACCCAACCAAAAAGGTTGAAGGTTCTAGCTCCAAAGGGTAATTCACAATGGAATTTTGCCTTGATCGATAGCCAAACTCGCTCCTCAACAATAGCAATGATTCATCAAGCCTCCCCTTATTTTCTCAACAAGTCTCAAGGAGACAAGCGACTTGAAGAGTTTGAGAATTTGGCAACTACAACTGCTACAGCTTTAGAACATGGAAACGTACAGCTATTAGCCCATGCTATGAATAGAGCTTCCTTCATGCTCGGAGAAGCTGGCTTGAGCTCAAACCTTTTGTATCAAATGCTCGAAGCAATCAATAAAGCTGGATTGCCAGCAGCAAAATTAACGGGTGCAGGAGGAGGCGGATGCATTTTAGCACTCCTAGAACCATCACTAGTGTCTTCACAACTTACAGAGCTTTGTAAAATCTTTGGCAAAGAACGTGTCTATGCGGTAAATATTGATCCTTCAAGCTATAACTAAGCGAGTATCTAAATGGCTAAGATGAATCAGATAAGAGAAAAGATCCTTTCCGGAACGAGAATAGACACAGCTGATGCGCTGTACCTCTATGAGTCTGCAGACCTCCTCAGCGTCGGCGCATTGGCAAATTATGTCAATGTTCAAAAAAACCAAGGAAAGGTGTTCTACAATATCAATCGACACATTAACCCGACCAATATTTGTGTCATGAGCTGCAAGTTTTGTGCATTTGCTAGAAAGCCTGGTGATGAAGGGGCCTATGCTTATTCAATTGCAGAGATCTTAGAAAAAGCCGAAGAAGCTGTAGCACAAGGTGCTACTGAAATTCATATGGTTGGCGGCTTACATCCTCGATGGAAGTTAGATTACTATTTAGAGATCTTATCAACAGTTAAAGAACGTTTTCCATCGCTACATATAAAAGGCTTTACAGCGGTTGAAATCGACTGGCTTGCACGCAAAGCTCGGATGCCAGTCCAAGGGATCTTATCGCTAATGAAGCGAGCCGGACTTGGTTCTATGCCAGGTGGAGGAGCTGAAGTTTTCCACGAAGATGTAAGACACGAAATCACTGCAAAACTAAGCACTGAAGACTGGTTAGACATTCACCGCACAGCCCACAAAATGGGACTCATGTCAAACTGCACAATGCTTTATGGCCATGTGGAGTCATACGAGCATAGAATTTACCATCTAGAAAAACTAAGAGAACTCCAAGATGAAACCCACGGATTCAATGCTTTTATTCCTTTATCGTTCCAGCCACATAATAATGAAATGGGAATAAAACGATACACTTTCGGTTTTGACGATCTAAAAAACTTAGCTATTTCCCGCCTATTTTTAGACAACTTCAATCACATCAAATCTTATTGGATTATGATGGGTCAAGATATTGCTCAGCTTGGACTGTTTTTTGGTGCCAACGACCTTGACGGTACCGTAGTCCAGGAAAAAATTTCGCGAATGGCTGGTGGACGTGCAGGAATGCTCATGAGCCAAAATAACTTAGAAAATCTTATCTTGAAAACTGGCCATATTCCGGTAGAACGAGACACCTTATATAAGCCTCTCAGAGAAACATGCCAAGTCAATGAACCACTTGCCCCGGTCTTAAGTGCAAGTAACCTAGCCAAATCCTCACGTCGTTCTACTTTCTCCAGTGAACCTAAGCAAAGCGAGTTACTTGAGCTTGCCAAGGAACAAGACTTTTTTAAACTGGGCAAATTAGCTGCTGAAATGAGCCTAAAAGCAAGTAACACCGAAGTGAGCTTCGCACCAAGCTTAGAAATTAAAGTCCGTGAAATAGCCCAACCTTTCAAGTTGCAAGAGTCACTAGACAGCTTATTAGACAAAAACTTGAGCGAGAACAAGCTTAGTCCTAGTGCCATCAACTTGGACTTATCTGGAATCCAAAAACAATCTGCCGGCGAACGGGTGAATTTCAGTGGAATGCTCGAAAATATTCAAGTTCTTAAAAAGCGTTTTCCCGCCTGTTCACTATCTGTTAGCGGAACCAGAGGCTTGTGGTACCTAGTCCAAACTGCCCAAAAATCACTAGGTGAAGGATTTAAATACCTCAAAGAAAATCAGGTTAATTGCTTCCAAAGCTCTATTTACGAATCGGAGCGTGGTATCACTAAAACCGAAGTCACCAATTTACACCATGCAGCTCACGACTATGAACTGCCTACCATTCCTAAGGTTGAGATTAACGTTGCGCCCCGTGCAGATTCTCCCATGTGGGATAATTTCTTCTATCAACTCATCAGTTATAGAGAAGTGCAAAAAGAAAGTGGTGGAATCATCGGCCTTAGCATTGAGCCTGCTAAAGACTCATTTATAACTCCTGCTGAATTTATCATGGCAGTATCATTAGCTCGAATAGCCATCCCCAATATACCTCGCATTATCTGCAACCTGCTGCGGATTCCAACTTTGAGCCCTGCAAAAGGAGAGGGCTCTAGCGCCCATCTTGCTGAGGAAAAACTTAGTCCTATAGTCATTAGCTTTGGAGCCAATGATCTCGGCCAGATCCCCATTAACCAGGTGGTACCAGAGGCGGTTTTCGAGGAGATTCTCGCTGCAGGCTTCAAACCTAAGATAAGAAATGCAGACTTCAGTGAGATGGTTTCCACTAGCTGGCTAGAAACCAAAGGATCAATCATGCGCCATAAGCCAAAATTGCATAAACTTGGCTAAACTTATTATGATATAGGAGAGGAAGTTAAATTTAATTGAAAATGAAAACCACCGCTTTTTATTTTGCAATGGGTTTCACACACACCTGGAGCCACAATGGATCAGGAATCTTTTGAGAAAACTATTTCTCAGTTTAAAGAATCTGTAAAAGATATCGGAAAACAAGAAAATCCTAACCTAAAACAGAAGCATGTTAAGGCACAGACCCCTTTTCAAGAGCCAAAAATCCACGACGAACTTGATGAAATCCAAGACATTCCGATTAGGAAAAAATCTGGGCACGAGAAACTTGAAACCGACTTCCCTGAAGAAGAGGTTCCTGCGAGAACAAACCTCTTGCTATTATTTGGTTTAGCGACAGTTTTAGGATTGGTTTTGGGAGTTGTTTTCGCTTCCCTACTAGTATCTGGAGAACTAGACCTCCCTTTGAAGGATGTAAAACAAGTATTTAAAACCATCACTGCCTTAGGGTCGCATCTGTGATAGGGAATTGAATAAGTCATTTCGAATGAACGAAATAATAAGTCATTTCGAATGAACAAAATAATAAGTCATTTCGACTGAGCAAATGCGAATGGAGAAATCCCCTTAATAATATATCGATACAGGAGTTCCCTTGCAAACGTTCCTTAGTAAGGCTATTTGAGGATGGCTAGAAGCTTATTGAGGACTTATTTCCCACAATAAAAACATTTTTGGCAAAGTTGATAAGAGCAAAAAAACTTATAAAAATATCGATGATAGAGGCGCAAAAGATGACTGGGAAGCACTTGCAATTGTTTTAAATGAACGACCATCTTTAAAACAGCGAGTTCTCCACAAATTGCGGACACTTACCCAAGAAAGAGACGATCAAGTTAAAAAAGTCCCACAAAAATCTCGTCAAGAAATTTTAGAGCAAAGAAAGAAAGAGCAAGGCGGAAAATAAGGCATACCATTTCCATGGGCTCAATCACATTTTAAAATACACACTAGGTATTATCCAAAACATCATCTATGATTTTCTGCGCTTCCTGAATTGCTAGTCTTCGGGACTCTTTGCTAGGTTGGAGTTTACCACCTGCTAACATACCCGAATAAATTTTAGTAGCTAGTTCTATCACAAGAATCTGTGCATTATTCTTATCTTCTTCATCAAAATTTTCTTCTGGATCATCCATATTTTCTCCTTTGTAACCATCAATATACTCATTAAATACCGCTCAGGTCTATTCTATAAATTGTATGACCAAGAAATATGGGCCTATCAGCAAGAATAACCTTTTGATATTATTGTATTTTAAATACTATTTACCAAGCTTAGCCGCATGATTTCAGACGTTTTTTTTCTGATATCTTATTAGTTAGAGAGCGGGCTCAAAACATAGAGTCCTAGCTCATCACTCACAGAGAGCGCTGCAGTTCCATAAAGTGAAAAATTAGCGAGAAATTTTGGGCTGGTATATGCTGCTTCGATCGTGAGATTTGTTGCATCAGAAATATCAACGACCATCAGACCATCATTGCCGCCTCCGACATAGGCATCATCCCCTGAGATTTCTAACGACTGGGCCGAATCTAAGCTGATCGCATTAACAAAGCTTGGGCTTGTAATGGAACTAATATCAAGAACAGAAAGCTTTGCTGCACAAGGATACTGGGCACTTTGTGTAGCGAATAGGTAATTTCCACTCACTCCTAGATCTGTAATCTGGTCGCAAGGAACTGTAACCGTAGCATCAAGGCTTGGATTATCAGGATCACTTACATCAACAACCTTCACAAAGGCCTCGCGATCTCCACTATCATCGAAATCAGCAAGAAGTACCTTCCCACCTGAATAGACTAATGCAGAAGGATTTGTAAGCGAGAGGCTACCCTTTGTTTGGATGCTTCCAGGGGTACTTACATCATAAATTTCTAAGGTATCGGTATCAGAAGTTGTTAGATATAAATAATTGCCAGAGTGGACCATAGAATATACAAGCCCAGTTCCAGCACTTCCGCTTGCGACAATGGCGGGACTCAGAGGATCTGTTCCTACATCTACGATAAAAAATCCACCACTAGTCTCAGATATATAAGCGTAGTTCCCAGAAATGATAATCTTGCTCCCAATGTCCGAACCTGAAAAACGCAGTTTAGCCTTGTACTCCAGAGCACTAAGGCTTGTTAGGTCCATCACTTTTAGATCACGCCCTTCAACAAGGAAGGCATAGTTACCGCTTACAGCAATATCAGAAGGTGATAGAGCAATTCCGTCATGAACTGAACCCTTAGTGGGAGATGTGGGATCGCTGATATCAACCTCCGTTACCCCCTTATCATCAGCGAGGTAAGCTTTACTGGAATAAAGCGCAATTCCAGACGTATCATAGTCAGTAGAGGCCGAATAAGTTGATAAATGGATATCAGCATGACCAGTAACATCTGAAATATAGATTCCCTTGGCTGCATTCATGAATGCATAATCTCCATTCACAGCAATTTTAGACAGGTTTGTGGTATAGTTGCTAGGGGTAAATTGCCACACAGCTCCAAGAGAAATGGTATCACTCGCAGTCGAAATATAGCGCATCCCTCGGTAACTGCCAGTAATAAAAGATCCATAGAACTTATTAACAGAGTGATTTGCAAGCCCCTGCATCAAATATGGACTTGTACTTTGTCCATCTGCATCAGCAAGACTAAGTGCAGAACTTGTTGAAACATCCCAGTAATTCAAACCATTTCCAATTGAGAGCAAGCGATCGGACGAAGCTCCTGAATCATAAGCTGAAAAGCCTAAATAGAAGGTAAGACTGCTTGAAACAAGGCTTGGACTTGCTGCATTCGAAACATCATACACATGGCTTCCCCCAAGACTTGCTCCAATATAGAGATGGGTTCCATTGATCTGAATATTTGTTGTATAAGAATACTGAGGAAGCGATATTTCACTAATTCTACTAGCACTTGCAGGAGTGGAGATGTCAAAAATGGATACGTGGTCATCATCATAGAGCGCATAAAGCCTTCCGCTGTCGAGCACCATATCTTGGACTTCATAACCAGTAGAATTAATCACCTTTGTAAGTGAAAAACCTGAAGATATATCGAAAATATGAATCCCTGTTCCAGACATACCAAGGTAGAGATCATCACCATCAATAAGAATGTGCTTTGGTTTTCCTCCATAACTTGAAAGAAACGCATTAATTGCAGCTGTCACAGATGCTGAAGCATTTGAAGGTTGTGGAGCATAATAATTTAGGCTATCCATACCAAAGACAAGAAAATAGTAGGTGCTACCTGCATTAAGACCCGAAATATCGCAACCATAAATGCACATGCTAGGGTCAGCTCCAACTGTTAAGCTGTGCCCTTCATGTGAGAGCATATCACCAGAACTATATGCTGTTCCATCAGCAGGACGCCAGTTATTTGCAACAGCCCAATCTGAAGAATTTCCTTCAAAATAAACCACTAAATGGTCTTCTACATTGTACACACTTGACTGAATGCTCCAACTGAGACGGACCCCAATCCCAGGAATTCCTTGGGCACTTAAACTACTAGGTGAAATCGCCCGTTCCGAACTGCTAGGAGCTTGGACTACTACTGTGATCTGATCACTTGCATTTTGCCCACCAGAACTAGATGTGAGTTTTACAACATAGGAACCAATTGCTGAAAAACTCATATTATTTTCAGTGCTGTTTGACTGTGAAAAAGTCACTGCCCCTGGTCCAGAAACCTTTTCCCAGGTATAGCTATCTCCATTTCCTGCATAAACAATAGTATCACTCCCTGCTCCACTCGCACTGCCAAATTGGGTAGCTCCCAAATTTGAAGTCTTAATAGTAACACTATCCTCTGGAAAAACCGCATAGGGCGTGGATGTGTTCTTCACAATACCCAAGGCCTTTGAACTCGAACCATAATCATTATCTTGGGTGAAGGTAAAACTAAGGGGGCCATCAGCAAGGCCTGAAATATCGACTGCCTCTGAGAAAGTGCCTGCAATGCCACAGGTAAGTTCAAAATTTTGGCTCCCGGTAACAGTAATTTTCTGTGTCTTTTCTGTACAAGTCCCACTAAAATGTAAGTTTGTAGCCCCACTGGCATTGACATAAAATCCGTCTAAGGGTTGAGTTAATGTGATCGTAGGAGTTTGTGTATTCTTTTCAAAGGTTTTTGTAAGTTCTTTAGAAATTCCATTGGCTGTCGACTGACTAATTGTTAATTCGAAAAATCCGTCACTCAAACTTGATAGATCCAAGTTAAAAGTAAAAATTGACTGGCCATCCCGATTTGGGGCTGTACATTCCTCTTCTTCACTCACAGCTCCACTAAGAATTACTGAACCAGCACCAAATTGGCATAATCCTGATATCTGAAAAAAACTTTCATTCAAACTTGTGACAAGGCTTTCTAAATCATCTGCAAAAGAAAGACTAAGTTCTTGTTTTAAATTGTAGTTGTAAGATTTACTATAAGTTTTGGGATTTTGATTGCTATCACTTTTTGGCCTGCCAAAACTTAAGTCGATTTGAAAGCTCGTTCCATCAATACTCGAAAGGTCTTTTTCAAAAGAAAAGCGATTTTCGCTACAAACTACTAGATCTGAAAAGGATCCTGAAAATTCGAGAGTTTGTCCGTTATGGGAACAAAAACCCGTAAAGGTGAGATTAGCAATATTTTTAAAATCAATTGCCTCTCCTTTTGCAGGTTGATCGATGCTAAAAATGGGTGCTCCTGGCCCAAGTTCGTCCATAAGCACTTCATTCTTTGCATTTCTTATTTGGGGATCTGAACTCTCAACTCGCTTGGCTTCACTCACTTCTTGAGCAAATTTAACACTTTGAAAAGTCCCAAACATAGAGATAGGAAAACTCGCATAACCATCTACAAAGGTGATTTCACTGGGTGGTATCAAGCCCGAATATACTTTCTGATCTTGTGGGTCATAAGCTTTATAGGCTATAGCAATGTGCTTCTCTTCACCTTCAACAGCAACAAGACCTAAGTTCACCGGATCACTAGGCATCAATATAGCTAGGGTCATGGGCTGATTAAAGCTTGCTGCTTCTGAAGGAATCATTAGAGTTGTCTAACAATTGATAAAACCCTTTGGTAGCTTAATTTATGTTATTTTATAGTTCCAAAGACCTGCTGCTGCGTAACCTATTTCATCACGAAGCTTATCAATTCTGACTCTTAACTTTGAAGAAGCTGCG
>JBGCDR010000067.1:0-2808 GCA_045105515.1 Oligoflexales bacterium | reverse complement strand
GATTTCACTTGTCTTTCCGGTAACATGAAAATAAACATATCAAGCCCTCCCAGAATTACGTTTGGGATCAGCTTATCAATATTTACATAATAATCATATAAAATAATAATATTAGCCGGTTAAAAAATTAGACAACTCTATGGTGTTGTAGGTGATTCTAAAGTGGATTCTCTCTCCTTATCTTGGCAGGATGCGTTTTTGCTTGTTACCATTCCTCAGAGAGATATTGAAATTTGGGCAAATAGCGATCAAGTTGGTATTTATGGCCAAGACGGAAAAGACAAAATGGAAGCTGCTAAGGTAAGCGTTGAAAAAGATTTTAGGTGGCTGCAACCTCGTCCAGGGAATGATGACCTTGATACATTCGACCATCCTGTAACAAATTGTTAAGCTATTGTCTTAATTTCATCAGTTGATAAAGGCGGCTATACAGTGGAATACAGGGATAATTGGCAATTGCCTCTCGAACCAAAAGGTAAGATGCGTATTCAGCCACCTGCCAATTATGCAGGTGGAATGGGATCAATATGCTCGGCAACTAAGTTTTTGGCTCAAACCCGAGGATTATTGCAAGCAGGTCGTGGTATCTTGCGGATGAATCAAAATTTAGGTTTTGATTGCCCAGGTTGTGCATGGCCTGAACCCTTAGATAAACGCTCAACAGCAGAATTTTGTGAAAACGGTGCGAAAGCTTTCGCGGAGGAAGCGACTGCTAAAAGCATTGGCCGCTCTTTTTTTGAATCCCACGATATCAGTGAATTAGCAAAAAAATCCGACTATTGGCTAGGGCAGCAAGGTCGGATAGCAGAGCCTATTTTTAAGGAAAATGGAGATTCCCATTACCGAGGTATTTCTTGGGATGAGGCCATTGAAAAAATAACAAACCAGCTAAAATTATTATCAGATCCGAACGAAGCAGTATTTTATACCTCAGGAAGAACAAGCAATGAAGCTGCTTTTTTGTATCAGCTTCTTGTTCGCTGCTTAGGCACCAACAATTTGCCAGATTGCTCCAATATGTGCCACGAGTCAAGTGGTGTCGCCATGACAGAAGCAATTGGCATTGGGAAAGGGTCGGTTCGTTTAGAAGACTTTGATGAAGCAGATCTAATATTTGTTGTTGGTCAAAATCCAGGAACAAACCATCCACGCATGTTGAGTGCTTTACAAAGGGCTAAACGTAAAGGATGCCAGATTGTAGTTATCAATCCTATAAAAGAAGCAGGTTCTCAAGGTTTCATCCATCCGCAGGAAGTATTGTCCACCATGATGGGTCTTCCAACACTCCTCATGGATATTTTCATTCCAGTAAAACCAGGCGGTGATTTTGCCCTTTTTAGAGGTATCAATAAGGGCTTACTCGAAAATCCTGGTTTTATAGATAAGTCTTTTGTGCAGGAATATACAGAAGGTTTCGAAGGCTATAAAAGTGTCGTCAAGGAAACAGCTTGGGATGATATTACAAAGGGCTGTAATATCAGTCGTGAAAAAATCAATGAACTTGTTTCTCTGGTTGGGAAAAGCAAACGAATAATTTGCTGCTGGGCCATGGGTCTTACTCAACAAGTGTATGCAGTTCAGCAAATCAAGGAGGTATTACATTTTCTCATGTTGCGAGGGAACCTTGGGCATAAGGGTGCTGGTGCTTGTCCGGTTAGAGGACACAGCAATGTTCAAGGTGATAGAACCATGGGTATTTGGGAAAAGCCCAGCTCCGTGTTTTTAAAAAAACTTAGTGATCGCTACAGAATCGATTTTATTTTAATTAAGCTGCCATCTTCAAGTTTACCAATTACTTCTCCACCAAGCTCATAATCTTGTTTGGTCTGCGTGCTAGGGAACATGTGATCTCGCGCAACTGAACTTGGGGCAAAAATCTCTCTGTCATGTTCTATTCTAAAGTTTTTGATTCTTGGTGACTCTAAAGGTGGCTTTCCTGCTTTTGAAATTTTACTAGGTAACGGACTTATTTTAGTTGCTCCCAATGAGAAAGATTGCTCATCAAGGCCATATACAGGAAAAGATTTGAGATAGATGGTAGTTTCTTCTGCAGAATCTGAATCATCCACAATCACGTTAAGTTTAAATTGATAGTTTGATTCATTAAGAAGATGTTCGGCTTCTTCTTGAGCAGTAAGCTTCAGAATACTAGTCTTTTGAGGATCTAAAATTTTAATACTTAAGTGTGTTTGGGGCCTGGAATTTTCTTCGATATTTTCAGAATATTGAGGATTTTGGTCTTGATTTTGATCCAGTCGCCTAGTTTGTTTGCAAGAAAGCGAATAGAGTGTTATGAAGCAAAGAAATAAAGTGTGCGAGTATAGATTTAGTTTTTTGGAATTAGAGAATTTCATGATACAAATTACCTATATTTAATTACCAGTTTAAACTAGTCTATAAGAATTTATAGTTGATAAACTGAAATAATATTACCATTTTCACCTCGCATTGTAATTTATTTTACCTTTGCTTAGAAAACTGTTTTTCCGAACATTCTTGCTTATAGATATGTATTTTACTGCTATAACAGGAACAAACGGATAATCTTTCAATTGAAGCAAAAATATATAAAGCGAGTTTAATCAACTCCTTCAAACATTCGTCCGATTTACTTTATGTGTATACGAGTTAACTTCTTTGAGTACGAGCTAAGAGTCTGTGAGCTTATCTTTAATGTATAGGAATTTCAATAACTGATTGGCGGGATTTATCGTTGTAATTTTAAGGGTTTTTAAATTAAGTATTGCCCGATTATTTTTAGGTTGTCATGAAACTTTTCCTCCGTTTTTGTGATTGCTCTTCCATAAT
>JBGCDR010000066.1:0-8180 GCA_045105515.1 Oligoflexales bacterium | reverse complement strand
CCATTGTTAGATTATGCTTGAATAGTCAAAAAAATACATCTCAAATATTTTTGACAACAAAAATTTTGTTAAAAAAATATGCTGAACCCATTTTAACGTACTTCAAAATTTGGTTAAAAGCTTACTTGAATCAACCCTGAGAGATGCTTAATGCCAGTATGAATCAGGTTAGCGAAAATATGGAAGCGATTGGACCTAATCTAAAATCTTCTTTGAATTACAATGCAAATTATACAGTAAATTATTACAAAGGAATGTTAGCTCCTCCTAATACTATGTTGGGTGGGGCAAAGCTTGGAGCCTTTCTTGGCATTGCTTACTATATGTATCTCGAAGGTGGGCTCAGCTTCCCTATAAAAATAGCAGGCAGTCTCGTGGATTTACCTAATAAATTCTCTCAGCTTATTTTTAAAAACAAGATAAGCAAAAGAAAAGATACCAAACAAGAAGCAAAAAGAATTAAAGAAATTTTAATAAATAACTAACTATATTGTATTGAAAGGATTTTCTGTGAAGACAGCTCATTTTACTCTGGCCTTGTGCTCCATGATTTTTAGCATGCAGCTATTCGCGACTACCGCCCCGAATAATAGTTTTGATCCAATGGTCTTCTTAGATGATATTGCTCGCGATTTAGAATATCGACAGCGTGCTTTAGAAAGAGAAGCCCGCACTGCTACAGATCCGCAAGCACGAGCGCGCGCAAATAAAGCGCTAGATGCTGCCCAAGATCAGGCTATTGGTATACAAGGTGCAGTATTAGGGTCTATTACAAGTTCCCTAGGTGCAGCTGGAGAGCAGAGACAAAGCCAGATAAAGATCAATGAGAATAATGCTAAGGCAGAGGCCTACGGTAATCAGATCAGGCAGACTATATCGGATCCCCAAGTATTGACCAGAGCTGGGCTTACAGTTGTTAGCGTAGTGGCAGGATATTTCATTCTTAAAGGCAGTACACAGCTGGTAACAAAGTACCTTGAGTCTCAGTTGGGTAAGCCTAGGCTTGTTCAAGAGACTTCAGTGGTGTCCCCCGTATCTAAGATTTTAGGAGCTACTCCTAAGAAGCCTTTATCAGCCGGGGATATTGTCCTTTCTTCAGACCAAAAGAAAGAATTTTTAGACATTGTAAAAGCAACAAAATTTAGCAAAGAGCACAATACTGGCTTTTCACATTTATTGTTTTATGGTCCTCCAGGTACCGGAAAAACCCTTAGTGCAAAGATTATCTCACAAATATCTGACCTCGATTATGCAATTATTGCTGGCTCTTCCTTTAATCAATTTGAGGAAGGTAAAGATATTCAGCAGCTAGATAAACTTATTCGTTGGGGTAAAAAATCTAACAAGGGCTTGGTTTTATTCATTGATGAAGCTGATTCTGCTCTTGGTGTTCGTACCGGAAAAAATCAACGTGCAGACAACCTAGTGAACTATTTTCTTTCAAATTTTGAGCGAACCTCTCATGAAAAAATCATGTTGGTATTTGCTACAAACCACATAGAAAAATTAGATCCTGCTATTTTAAGCCGTGTATCAAAGACAGTTTATGTGGATCTACCAGCAAAACGAGAGCGTGTTAAGCAGATTGAACTTGCTCTAGAAAAAGTTTTTGAACCCGCACCAAAGAAAAATGGCTTCTTATCCTTCTTTGATTGGAAAAAATCTGAACAAAGTGATGTGATTCCATCAGCTGAGTTGAAAGAAAATGCAGAGCTTATTGGTGATATGACCGATGGCTTTACCGGTAGAGATCTTTTTGATTTAGCTAGCCAATTCAAAAGAGCAGCTATCTTGAATGAAACCCAGGAATGCAGCCTTGAGTTAGCAATGACTGAAATTGAAAAGTCTCGTGAAAAAATTAAAGCGAGGCAGAAGATAGAAAAAATACAGCAGAATAATGGCCATGCTTATTTTAACCCTAATCTATAAAACAGTTGTAAACGGATGGAGATGAGCATGCTAAGGCAATTTATATTCTGTATTGTTATTATGGTTTCTTTACCATTGACTACCCTTAGTCATGCAGAAGTATCAGATCAATTTATCCAAGTCTCTGATTTAGATGAGCTGGAAAATCTTCGGAAGTTTGGGCATCAGTCAGTCTCGACGGAAGATATGATTCCACTTGCTATAGCACCGGAACTTGGTTTAGAGATGCTTGCTTACGGGTATGAAAAGAAGCATCAGTCATGGATTGATCATAAGGAGAATTTGCTGTGCAATATGCTCTTGTTTTCGTTAGTGGGTGGGATCTTCGGTAGGCATAAAATCATGACTTACGGCTATTCGGAAGGCCAAGCTCTCTTGCTAGGTGTAGCAAGCGGTGCTGTGTCAGGAGGTGGTTATTATGCTCTATCTAGGATAGCGCTTGGAGGACTTGAGCTTGCGAAATCTGTTGTTAGGCTTCCTGGAGATGTATTCTCGTGGGGAAACAAGGCTAGGAAATTTTACAAGTCGTCTTTTAAAGTAAAAAGATTTCCAGCTTCATAAAGCCCCAAGCCATCACTCATGATATTCGCTACCAAATAAGACTGCTACCCTACTAAACCCAACCAATCTGGCATTATCCGGGTATCTAGGCTCAAGCGTCTTTCTCCTGACCTAGTTGGAAAACTGCCTTTGTCATGAAAGATATCGAGCATCTTGTAAAATACATCAGGACCCCGATCAAAATAGTCCTGAAATAAAGAGAGGACTTTTTTCTTCGCTTCTTTGTCGTTTTCCAATAAATCAGAGATGTCTTCTAGATCCCTGAGGCCGTTGTATACTGCTTTGAGGTATGGAGACTTTAGGGTAAGCCTACCATTTGTCATGATCTTGTTTGCTAGTTCGGGTCTTGCTGATTCCAAGAATTCTCGATCAAGTGGGTTAAGGGCAGGCCCGTATGAAGCTTCCCACTCTGCATAGAATTCTTGAATGGTTTCTTTTAGTGGTTTTTGCAGATGAAGTTGTGTGACTTCCGGAGTTTGGTGTTTGAGCTTTGAAACTTGTTTGTTCTTTTTCTTGATTCTCTTTCTTAATTTTCTTGATACCAAACCTTTATTACTTTTCGGCTTTGGCTTGCTGTTTTGTAACTCAGCCGCTGCATGATTCCCTGCTTTGAAAGGGAGTAAAATTACCCATTTTTCTTGCCTAGGTTTATACCTAAAAAATACGAACTTTAATTTGGCCTTCAGCTTGTGGATAAGTTGTGTACAACTGCTTTTTACAGTTCGTATAAATGCGGGGATTTTTTGTTTCAATTTGCGAACTTGGCTTTTTCCAAACTTGAATAAACGCGCACCGGTCCGTATAGTAGACATCATAAAATCTCCTACGTGTTTTAGGGGCTTTTTAGGAGGGCCTGAGAAGTGTTGATTCTCGGGTCTTCCGCCAAATTTTTTAACGCCGGCCGATTGCTAGTCAGCCGTTTCTAAGCTTTTTATCTGCTGATTTATTCAGCAATATTTTATGCGTTAGAACCTTTGAGGAAAAGTTTATAAATGAAGTTTGGGCGGTGCAAGGGTTAATTTTTGATGAACAAAATATCGTTTTTAAGTAGGGCGGGATTCCAATTGGTTTCCTTCACTAAGAGTTCGAGGGAATAGTTTCTTATCCCGAGAGTGTCGCTAATTCTTTGTATTTATAACAGGTGTTGAATAGAGTGCAAGAAGAAGAAATTAGGAATTCTGAACGGAGCTTCCAAGTTATCAAGGTTTAAATTCTGAAGTCCTAAAAAGTATTTTTCATAATATTTTGTGTTCGTTTCAAATTTAATAAATATAGATTTATTTCTAATAGACGTAACGAGATTGCTTAGTACTTAGGCGAATTGTACTTTAATTTATGCAGCCCCTAAATTTGGTAGCATTTTATCGGTAAATCATCAGCTATATTTTACAATATTATCATTTGATTGTGCAGGGAAATTGCCTTGACCAAAAATTATTTGCCTATTTAATAAGCATATGATAGTAACAGACCATTCTTTTGATTTTTGTCGATCACACTATCGAAATGAATTCGCAAGAAGATCTAAAAATTAGGTTTTAATGTTAAAAATATCTCGTTGGACCATTTTTTTTACAAGGTTTTAAATTTATGAAGTTAAGTTACGTTTTCTTTCTATTGTTCGGATTTTCAATTAGCTTTCCATCGTTGGCAGCTCCACCCAGTATTATTGATTTTGCAAGAGCTGCAAAAGCTGCTTATGACAAAGAAAATAGAGGGTTTGAAGGATATGGTTTTCTAGATGCTTACGATGAACTTCATGATAAAGATATTCCCTTCAACGGGTTTAAGATTAGCTATTTTAGATCACAGGATAAAAAAAACATTATAGCTGCTGTCCGTGGAACTGAAAACGAAGAAGCTTTCAATGAAAACTGGTACTTTAATTTTAGCGAGATTTCAGGGGGAAGCGGTTATACTAATGAGAATGTACAAACAAACATTAAATTCAATTGCAAGTTGCCGATTGCTAACTTCACTGTTCGAAACGCCAAGTTTACAACAGCAACGTCTTTAATAATTTTAGGCATACAAGGTGGAGTTGATTTATCGATACCTTCAAGATATTATAAATCAAATTCACATTTAGCGTTTTCAAGTTTGAGCCAAATGATCTCTTCATTAGAGGCTAAACAGAACAAATATCTCGATTCAAAAATCTATATTACAGGGCATTCTTTAGGAGGATTTGTGGCACAATTTCTGGCAGTCATGAATCGAGTTTCAGGATTCTCTTTTGATGCTCCCGCATTGGGAGACTATTGGAATATTGTCTCTAATTCTGAATTCAAAAATAAGAAACAGCAGTTCTTACAGTCTGGTCTATGGTTCAAAAATCATCGTCTACAAGGGGACGCTGTTTCGAAAATAAACTGTGAATTTGGACATCTGGGCTCGCATATCGTAACTCACAGACACAATTACTGGGATCAAATGCATAGACAATCAAATATAGTCACTGGACCTTACACTTTTTTACATGATATGGGTAGGTTCCTTGAACATTTAGAGCAAGAGAAATGTACTAATGATGGTCATTTTTGCTGTACAGTTGATCAAAGATCGTGGTCAAGAAAAATGATAGCATTTACTTTATCATTGGATTAAAAGCAGCTAAGCACCCATTCATAAGCAGATTGTCGAATTAGGATTATGATTTTTTTGACCTTCAATTAAGAGGTTTTCGGATCCAGTTTGTAAGTAACAGTGCTTTAGACTTCTATTGTTTCATAGTTAGGTAAACGTGCGAAAATGTAGTCGAGTAATTAGCAAGGCTCATGACCAACTGCTTTAGCAGTTTCTTACATGATAAGACAAGATTTGTAAAATCGAATGGCTAGCTATAAATATCAAAATCCATCTCACATCCAAGTCAAGATCAGAAACTTTTTTCAACAAATCATTTGAAAGACACATTGAGCATTTTGGGCTGGTATCTCCTTACCAATATAAATATCCGCGTTGATCTCTACTTTTAATTTATTCTTAATTTCGTTTTTGAATCCATAAAGGTCAGGGATTCTCTTCAAAAGACTTAAAGTGCTTTTTTAAAACTTCACTTTTATCTAGCGTAGATGAAATTTTAATAATCCGACTTTCGAAATATTATTATTTTCAGGATTGATTGTACTTTTTTTGACAACCTTGTCTGGAATTATGCCAATATTATTTGCAAAATCATTAGGGTCTTCTTCAAATCCCTATATATTACCTAGATACATTTACAGTTTTGACCATTTTCTACCTCTTGATCTAGCAAGGCTATTTTGATTCCTTAAATATACAAATTATTTTTATGGAGGCCGATTGCTAAAACTTATCTGAGAGTTTTTCAAGATTACATTTTTGATAGAGATATAATATGCAGATATTAAAAGGAAAGAATTTGAATCTGAGTTGTATTAGACAACATTAAAATTCAATCAGTCATCTAATACTATTTGGTAACTGAATATTATAAGGCGCTTAGCCCTGGATGGTGCTATTAAAAAGAAGATCTCCAGTTTTCAGCACGTATTGAAATATTTTTAGAAAATAGGCACCTAAATTATTGGAAATAAATCGATTTTTTTTAATTGAATTCTGGATTAAATGGTGCTAGTGTCGCGATTCAATTCTAACTACAAAATAGGGTCATAAAATGAAAAAGTTTTTTTCTATCTTTTTGTTGCTTGCTTTTATTTCACAATCTGCAAACGCAAAGTTTCTCAATAGTGAAACAGGCGAAGAGCTTAAAGCAAGCATAAATGGGGTTAAAGTATGCGTAGCGAAAGTTAAGAAAGATGGTGAGCTAGAATTACTTACTAAATTCGCAATTAAAAAGCCTGAGCTCAGAAAAGCAATGCGTTCTACTACTTATTTTAATCGTTCTTTGATTTTCATAGGAACAACAACAGTTCTAACAATGCTTGGTATGATTGCAGTGGGCCCTGATGCATTTAAGGCGAAAATGGCTAACCCTAATATAAATTTGGCTATAGGTTTTGCTTCTGCCGCTATCGATGGTGCAATTACTTCTAGCTATGATGACCATAGTCATTTTGCTTATAATTTTATTTCTTTCGGAGTTACGAATATCCTGAGATTTCATGTGCCAGGCTTAGGAGAGAGAATTATGCGGGGAGTTCGTATTGATAATCTTATTTCTCCTGACGCTCATGAAATCAATGAGAAGCGCTTCAATAAGATAATTGATATTATCCCAACCCTTGAAACTACCTTTACGAGATGTGATTTAGACTTATTTGAAAAATAGTTCAAGCATCTATAGAGTTTGTGATTTGCGATCCATAATTTTAAACAAAATATAAAAAAAAGAGATAATCGATTAAGGAGTCAAATCATAGTCTCTTAATTCGATTTTATATTTTAGGGTAATGCATTCATTTTTTTTCAGTTGAGCAGCATTTACAACTTCAAATTTGAGTGCTATTTTACCTTTTTATAAGGTATAAACCATGCTTTCGGTAATCTTAGCTACCTATAACCGAAAAGAAACAATCCTTAAATTTATTGAATCTGTTTTTGAGACAATCATATCTTTCGCGGTAATATGCTGACGCATTGGGTTCAGGTGAAGTTCCTGCTAGAAATTTAGAGCGATTTAAGCTTGGTTAATGTTTAATGTGGGAGATGTCTCCACTGACCACCGTCGCTGTGGCTCCGGAGGATCGGTCGACATGACACATTATTAATTTTCCGACAGACTGGCTCTCGGGATGACAGGTTTATTGTGTAAAGATTGGTAAGCGAAATCCTATAAAAATAGGGTTTTATAAACTTTGAAAAAATGTGTCCATTAGTAAGCGGTAAGCTCGAAATGACTGATAGTCTATGGAGCCCTTTTTGGCTGTTTAAATATTCGATATGCGAGAAATGAGTAAGGGAGTTTAAGATTGTTTTTTTGAGTTCCCTGCTTATCAAGAATATCCGATTGTCGACTACTATAACCCCAGTTTTGTAAAAAGATCTCTAACTGCTCACCTATGCTTGCATATGATTTTTTGGAGATGCTAAGTACAGTGGATGTAAGATGTTCGACATTCTTAGATGCTAGGCGGTAAAGATCTCCTGATTCTATGATTAACTCACCCATACATCCACAGTTGGTAATCTGCTTTGAATCCAAGCTGTCCCAAGTTTCTTCACCAAAAATAGTTCTACCAAATCGGTTTTCCATTTCAGTAATGTTACCCTTGATTTTCGCATACTGCTTTTCTTCAACCTTAGCTATGAAGGCACCTATGTGGCTATTTTGTTCATTGGCATCTTCAGCCAATTTTCTGAACATAGCTGGGTGCTTTTCGGCAAGTTTGCTGGCCCATTTTGCTTAGGAATATTTTCGTTGATGAACTTAAAGGTAGCAGAAATTCCTTTATTGTCGATGCCGCTTTTTGGTACAAATTTTAGCCCATTAATAGCAGTAAGCACATTTATAGGCTTTTTTATAGCATTAAATGTACCTGGGTATTCTGGATTTTTGGGTTTGTTAAACCGGGTAAAATAGTTACCGACATAAGTGCTTCTTGGTTTGCTGTATGGGAGAACCCGGTGCTCGGTCATGTCCAATTTGACCCACCCAGTCATGTAAAACTGACCCACCACGGAGCCATAGGCGACGACCTTAAAAATCTCCTATCAGCTTAATATTGAATCAGCAACATTATTGAATGATTTACGATAAGAATCTC
>JBGCDR010000065.1:0-37917 GCA_045105515.1 Oligoflexales bacterium | reverse complement strand
TCATAGCATGTTGATATTACATATATATTATATGGCGGTTTTTTCTGTTTTTACATCATATCTTTTGCGGTTTCAGTGATTATACATGGAAAGTAGGTGTTAATGGGAGCTTAATCTTCGTCTTGCCAGTATATACCATATTGCTGCCACACCATCTCGCCAACCTATTTTTTTTCCATCTGAATAGTTTCGGGGATTATAAGAAATCGAATATTCATGAATTCGAATTTTTAAGGTAGCCAGTTTTGCAGTCACTTCAGGCTCAAATCCAAATCTTTTACACTCAAGGTGCAAGCCTTTGATAATTTCACTGCGAAAGACTTTATAACAGGTTTCCATATCTGATAAATATAAGCCACTTAATAAATTTGAAAGTAAAGTCAAAATACGATTGCCCAAGTAATGATACGTTCTATGGACCTTCGGCGATTGTTGCATAAAGCGACTTCCGTAAACAACATCGGCCTCGTCATTTTGAATTTTTTCTATTAATTGTCTCAAATCGTTAGGGTCATACTCAAAATCAGCATCTTGGATGGCTACTATGCCACCTTTGGCCAACTGAATCCCTCTGGATAGTGCCGCACCTTTACCTTGATTATACCCCTGGTGATGGATAACGACACCTGGCTTGTCCTTGAATTGCTCCAATATGGAATGACTTTTATCACTACTGCCATCATCAACAAAGATATACTCTATAGGAGAGCCAAATTCATAAGAAAATAACTGCCTACAAAAATCTTCAAGGTGAGATTCTTCGTTATAAATAGGTATGATAAGAGAAACTAGCTTTTTATCCATTCCTTTTCACCGTTTGTCAAAGGTTCGGTGAGCTTGATACAAAAAACGGCGGTCGCTCATTAAATGAGACCGCCAGCACCAAATTTCACATATAACATATTACTACTTAAATATTAATTCCCAATTTTTTATCTCGAGCCACTCGCTTCAAGTCAGCTTCTACCATCATTGCCACTAATTCGTTGAAACCTACTTTAGGCTCCCAATCTAGCAGCCGTTTGGCTTTATCGGGATTGCCTAGGAGCAATTCTACTTCCGCAGGGCGATAAAAATCAGGCGAAACTTCTACCAGCATCTTACCAGATTTCTTGTCATAGCCTTTCTCATTAGCTCCCTGCCCCTGCCACTCTAGCTCATATCCAGCACAGGCAAAACTTTTCTCAACAAACTTGCGGACGGTATGAGTCTCACCTGTTGCAATGACATAGTCATCTGCTTCCGGCTGCTGCAACATTTTCCACATCAGTTCAACATAGTCCTTGGCATAACCCCAATCCCTTTTTGCATCAAGGTTACCAAGTACAATCTTGTCCATTAAGCCATATTTGATCTTAGCCACATGGCTCGTGATTTTTCTTGTTACAAATTCAACACCTCTGAGTGGAGACTCATGGTTAAACAGAATACCCGAACAACAATACATACCATAAGACTCACGGTAGTTTACTGTTGCACCATGAGCAAAGAGTTTTGAGACTCCATAAGGACTACGAGGGTGAAATGGGGTCAGCTCTGATTGCGGACTTTCGCGTACCTTACCAAACATTTCACTAGTCGATGCCTGATAAAATTTGCTTTTGGGCGAAAAGACTCTTATGGCCTCTAAAATTCGCAAAGCTCCAAGGGCGTCTACATTAGCAGTTACCATTGGTTGCTCGAAGGACGAACTCACGAAACTTTGAGCTCCTAAATTATAAATCTCATCAGGCTGAATAGTTTCAATCACGTTCATAATGTTGGTCAATTCACACAGATCAAAATAGCGAAACTTAATCCGATCGTGAATATTTAATTCAACAAGCCGCCAATTAACTTGTTCGGAATTTCTTCGATCCCCGCCAAAAACTTCGTAGCCCTGATCTAGTAAAAACTGGGCCAAATATGCTCCATCTTGTCCCCTAATTCCAGTTACCAAAGCTTTTTTTTGGGCCAAGTTTTCCTCCTTAAACACCCACGCGGATGATACCATCACCTGTAAACCACTAAATCAGGACATTTAATGCCAAATCTGCGGGGAACACATCGATGTATTCCAACAAAGTTTCAGGTTCTTGTTAATGAATTCTCAAACTTATACTATGTTAAAAAGACCTTTGACAGCAAGTGCTTAAAAAATTGTGCCGTCTACTGCTAGCAATGCAAAGATTTCCTTGCAAAATTACAGCAACCACTTCCGACTAAAGACTTAGGTAGTTAGACTTTGCAGAATAGGATAATTGTGATTTAATTGTAAGCTGTTACAGCAAGGAGAAAAATGTGATGAGTCCTGCAAGGATATTACACAATTTTATCTCATCTAATTTGAAAAACAAGCAGCTCATTTGGGACCTTATCAAAAGGGATTTTAAAATGCGCTACCTAGGTTCAATGATGGGTAGCTACTGGAATCTCATACACCCAATTGCAATGATCGCTATTTATACGCTTGTTTTTGCAAAAGTGATGAAAATCCGCCTTGGCGGTCAAACTGCTAGTCCCTATGAATTCACAGTTTATCTTTGCGCAGGACTACTGCCTTGGAATGCGTTCCAGGAAGTTATTCTAAGAGGGAGCACACAATTCCATGAAAATGCAAACTTCATAAAAAAAATTGCATTCCCAAAAGAGATCATTCAAAGTATTGCAACAGGTTCGGCTACCATTATCTTCTTGTTTAGTATGACTCTATATTTTGCTCTCATTCTTTTCTCAGGTCATGGTTTTTCATCTTCTATTTTAGTACTCCCTATTTTAATTTTTCTGCAAATGATCCTGGCATCTGGATTAGGTATGATATTAGGAGTGTTTAATGTTTTTTTACGTGATGTTCAACAGATGTTGAATATTGTATTTCAACTATGGTTTTGGCTTACCCCCATAGTCTATAGCCTCAAACAAATGCCAGCTATTTATAGAAATCTTTTTTATCTAAACCCATTTTATCATTTCGTTAGGTCTTATCAGCTAATTTTGGTTGAAAAGCAGTATCCTGAATTAAATTCACTGATTATTTGTGGAATTTTGGCTTTGGTGTTCTATACGCTGGGGGCGAGCATCTTAAATCACTTCCAAAACCAAATCTCAGATGAAATATAAGGACTAAGTTTGATCAATCTCAGCAACATAAGCAAAAAGTTCAAAGTTTATAAGGATAAACGCGACCGATTCAGGGAGTGGATGTTATTTGGACGCAAAAGACTTCATAGCGAATTTTGGGCTCTGCGCGATATAAACCTCTCAATCCCAAAGGGCGAAGTGTTTGGACTTGTTGGACTCAATGGAGCTGGAAAGAGTACCCTGCTAAAAATCATTACAGGTACTATGGCTCCAAGCACAGGTCATGTGGGATTGAAGGGTAAGGTTGCAGCATTACTTGAGCTAGGCACAGGTTTTCACGAAGAACTTACCGGTAGAGATAATGTTAAAATTAATGGCCGACTACTAGGGATGAGTGAAGTAGAAATCAATGAAAAAATGGGAGAAATCGAAAGTTTTTGCGAGCTGGAAGACTACTTTGATAAACCCATTAGAACCTATAGCACTGGGATGTATGTCCGGCTAGCATTTGCACTCGCTACTTCTGTTCAGCCGGATATTCTAATTATTGATGAAGCACTTAGCGTCGGAGATGCCTATTTCCAACAGAAATGTGTCAAAAGAATGGAAGCCTTTAAAAAAAGAGGGACAACAATATTATTCGTCTCTCATGACCTTTCGATGCTAAAAATATTTTGTGACCGGATTGCACTTTTACAGAAAGGCAGAATAGAATCCATAGGTAATTCCCGGGATATCCTCGAGCTCTACAATGCAAAACTTGCCGAACAGAGTGAAGGATTTTCATTGCGAACAGATAAGAATAGCCAAGCAGAAGATGTACTAAGTTCAGGAAATGGTAAAGTTCTTATCAAAAACGTTTCAATCAACACTAAACAAAATAGAAATCTAGCGGCATTAGAAGCTGGACAAGAGTGCCAAATAAAAATTGAAGCATTTTTTACCAGTCAAGTTCATGACCCTACAGTTGGCATACTCATTCGAGACCGGCTCGGCTATGACATATTTGGAACCAATACCAAACTTATGTATCAGAAGACAGGGAGATATGATGTTGGAGATAAGGCCAGCTTCAATTTTAATTGCAAAATGAACATTGGCCCAGGAGAATATACTCTGACTGTTGCGGTACACCAAGACAGCACCCATACTTCAGAATGCTACCAATGGGTAGATAGAATCTTAAGTTTCAAAGTAATTCCTCGCACAGACTTTCAGTTCTCAGGGGTATCTTTAGTGGCCACCGAATTTTGTTTAGAGAAACAACAGGGTAGCCAAGCTTAACCGATATCATATCAAGGAATAAGTAATGGAAGGCGCAAAGTCTTACAAAATTAGAATAGATCAGCAAATTGATCAGGAGTTAAGCAAGCCTTCAGAAGTGAAGTTCCCAAGCTTAATTGACCGTCGCAATCGAGCTGGGATCAATATTGCATATGATTTTTTACAGCTGTGTAAATCTATAAATGATGAGATATCGTTAAAAAGACAGGTGGATCTTGCATACGAGCTAATTCTCAAAAGGCCTTCCGATCATCAAGGTTCTCAAGTAAATCAAGAAATACTAAAAAATAACGGGTTAACTGCTCTGATTGCACAGCTAAGATATTCGGACGAAGGACGAAAAAAAAACACACCGATAAAAGGGCTCTTTGTTCCCTATATGAAATATAGACTCAAGCACTGGCTTTCAATGACCACTAGGTAATTTGAGGACTTATGCAAACAATTGGAAAAACTTGGAAAATAGGAATCGTCATTCCATGGTTTGGTAAAAATCTTAAAGGTGGTGCCGAACAGTATGCATGGCAAATCGCAACTCGCCTTAGAAACATTGGCTGTAAAGTAACAGCTTTAAGCACTTGCTCTCAATCTTTTCTTCACAAATGGCATGTTAACTATTATGAAGCTGGTGCTCATATGGAAGATGGAATTGATGTGATCCGTTTCCCTGTCTCAAAGCGGAACACTCATCAATTTAATAAGGTGGTAGGCAAGCTTTTATCTATACCTACCAAACAGCTAAAGCCCGGATTAATCCCTATCAATAAGCAAGAAGAACAGACTTATTGGCAGGAAAACATCAATTCTCCGAAACTGATTTCCTATCTAAAACAAGAACAGGATTCCTTTGATTTTTTTATTTTTCTACCATATTTATTTCCAATTATTATGAAAGGAATTGAGGCTGTACCGGATAAAGCACTTTTACAGCCATGTTTACACGACGAATGCTACGCATATTTAGGGAAAACTCTAGAAGGAATTTTTAAGAGCAGGGCACTCCTTTTTAATTCAAAGGGTGAATTTCAGCTTGCTCAGCATATTTATGGAGATTGGATCCAAGAGAAATCTTTTATTGTTGGCGGGGGGATTGAACATTTTAGCATGTCAAAAAAATATCAACCCAGTAAGCCACTCCCTGATAACTACATCCTATACATTGGAAGAAAATGTAGGGAAAAAAACACACCCTTTCTTATTGAGTGCTTTGATCGGTACTGTCATGAAAACCCTGCAAGTAAGCTCTCGCTCATCCTGGCAGGGCCAGCTAGCGTCCCGCTCCCTAAGGAAAACAATAAAATCATTGACTTGGGACTTGTTGACAAAGAACTAAAGAGCTTTCTGCTTTCGCATAGTAAAGCCTTGATCAATCCAAGTATCAATGAAAGCTTGTCACGAGTAATTTTTGAATCTTGGTACGAAGGGAGACCAGTCATTGTTCATAAGAAATGTTTAGCTACTTATGAAGCTCTAAAAGATTCAGGGTTTTCAGGTTGGTTTGTGGACAGCAAGGAAGACTTCCAATCGGTATTTACGCTAATAGAAGAAACTTCACCCCAAGAAATTGTAAATATGGGGAAGAAGGGACAGATATATGCAAAAAAAATGTCCGATTGGGATGAAGTTATGAATCGGTATCTAACATGCTTTAACAGTATTTCTCCTCAGCTTGGCAATGATCATTTAGAACATTTGAACAATGTGTTGATTGTGATTCCTCAATCTAGTCTTAATAGACATGACCAAGTTGATTTAAAAGAATTCTTACAAGCCTTGCACTTAAGTGGTAAATGGCAAATACAAATACTTGCAAAAAACACGCAAGTCATAGATACATACCAGCCATTACAGAGCCTCAGCATATACGGACAAAATAGCTCCACCCTCCCCCCTTCATTGATCGTTTGGTACGGCGAAGATGTTTGGGAAGAAGGTGTTAAACTCATTAAAGACTTAAAGGCAAATATCGTTCAAAAAAATTTATTACATCAAAATTTTAACGAAGTTAAACCTCAATCCAACAAATTACTGCCCATTAACAGTAAGGATACTCACGATTGGTCATGTCCTAATTTATTTCCTCCAAGTTTGCTGCAACGCGAAGAATGTGACTCAAGAAGATTCGAGATATACAATAAAGCAGGAATCAATATTCTGTTGCTAGCAAACTTTCAAAATCGAGATTTTCCTTTTATTACAAAGATTTTCAGGGAACTTGCACACAGATATGATTCAAAAGTCAATATCTTAATCCCCGAACTAATGGATGATGAAAATACACTTAATACCTTAAACTTCGAAAATATATCCTGCTCTACATTTAAATGTTCTCGATCACTCACAATTCCAAGCTACATTTACCAAGTTTGCGACTGCATGCTTATAGTCAATCCTGTAGACTTACCGCCATGGTTTAGTATTGGAGCATGCTCACATAACTTACCTGTCTTAAAATTATCCTCTGCTAAAGAAGTATTTGAAGATTTTTTCACGCTAAAACTTGAAATGGACCACCTCAATAAAATTGTGGCGTTAATTAAACTAGCCTGCCAAAAAAATTCCACAAGAGAAAACCTCCAAAACATCAATACCGATGTTCTAAAATCTTATATTCCTGGGAATATCCAGTCGAAAATCGAACATTCTTTGCAAGATTACTCGGCAAAAAATAGAGCTCCCTTATGAAAGTTGCCTTTGTTGTAGCCCGCTATGGAGCTGAGGTAAATGGTGGCGCAGAATTACATTGTCGGATGATTGCTGAACGGCTTAAAAACGAGTGGGATATTGAAATACTCACAAGTTGTGCGTTGGATTACATTCACTGGAGTAATCACTATACAAAAGGCTTATGCGACGTCAATGGAGTCAAGACACGTCGCTTTGAGGTAGACTATGAGCGACCAATCAATACATTTAATAGTTTCTACAATTTGCTTGTAAGCCTGCATATTTTCAAGCACAACGAGGACATACGCCTAGATACCAATGAGCATTTAGATCATCTTTTTGATAGAAACAATAGTTTTAAGCACTCTCTAATACCTGAGATTCTGTCATCAGAAGTTTCTAAGCTAATTAATCCACTTGAAAGCATTTGGATGAAACTACAAGGTCCTTATTCTTCCGAGATGCTCGCATATATAGATGAGCATAAACGCGACTATGATGTTTTCGTCTTTTTTTCAGCAAATTACTGCAGTACTTATTTTGGCTTACAAATAGTAGCTGATCGCTCCATTCTAGTACCAACTATGCACCGGGAAGCATGCATCTCATTCAATCTCTTTAAGGATTTTTTTAAACTTCCCAAATTCATTTTATATAATACGGTGGAAGAAATGCAATTCGCAGGCCGTGAATTTCCTCATAGCAGAGAGATACCTCATGATTTTGTCGGGGTAGGGGTAAACCCCAGAAGCGAGAGGTCAAATTATGAAAACTTCGGTTGCCGTAATTTTTCTATTAGGGGTCCATATATTCTGTACTTAGGAAGAATCGATCAATCAAAAGGATGTTTAGATCTTTGCCACTATTTTGTGAACTTCAATAAAAAAATAGGAGGTCATCTCACCCTTGTCTTTGCTGGAAAAAAAATCTGCGAACTTCCAAATAGAGACGACGTAGTTCATGTTGGATTCGTCTCCGATCAGGAAAAAATTCATTTAATTCAGGATTCATTAGTAGTGTGTATTCCCTCTTTATTCGAAAGCCTATCTATGGTTCTTCTTGAAGCATGGAGTCTAAACACACCCACCCTTGTGAATGGCAATTGTGATGTACTAAAAGGACACAACACTAGAGGAAGTGGTGGATTTTACTACTACAATGAAAGTGATTTTCAAAGATTTCTTCATCTAATGCTTGAAAATCCTGCTTTGAGAATCAGTTTAGGCCACGAAGGAAGGAAATATGTTAATGAAAATTATAGATGGGCTACAATACTTGAAAAATACCGCAACAGCGCTGCCAAGGTTGTGCAAGGAACTAATTTAGATCATTGAGCACACTATCCAAGTGATCTGAGAATTGATTTTTAAGATTTTCCCAGTCAAAATTTTTAGCTCGATTATATGATAAAAGACTGTATTTCTCAATTTCTTTATGATCATTCAATATTTTTATCAGCCCATTTAAGGTCTCAACAGGATCATTTTTATCCACAAGCAGCCCACCATTACCCAAAGTTTCAGGAACTGCTGCAGCCTTATGAGCTAGGATAGGTATCTTAAAATTCATAGCCTCTACTAGAGGAACACAAAAACCCTCATGATCGCTCATACACGTAAATACGTCTGCATGCTGATAAAAACTAGCTAATTCATGATCGTTGACAGCGCCAGTAAATATGACATCGGAATGAATTCCAAAAGGTTTTTCAAAGCTTGTACGTAAACCCCATTCTACAGCCAACTTTTTTACTAGAACTCCTCCATAATAAGGGTCCATTCTGCCCACACAAACCAAACGAACGTCATTGCCTACATACTCATAGTATTGTTTAAGTAAGAACAATAAATCGTGATGGGCTTTATTGGGAACTACTCTGCCAACAAAAAGGATGGTCTTACGCTTGTCCCTTTGTAAAAACTCTGTCATCTTTTTACAAGGTTCGATTTCCAAAAGTTTTTTATAATTCCGCATTAATGGCAAAACTGAACCATTCCTAAAACCATAATCATCAAGCTCATTAGCGTTATATGCCGAAGCCGCCCAATAATAATCACTTAAGTCTCTAATTAATGGGAACTGCTCTCGCCCCTGTTTACACTTGCTTTTAGCGCAACTTGTGTGGGGAAAAGGAAAAAACTTTGATGGAGTTATATTGTGATAGCGAGTGATCTTGCTGGATGCAGCTCCCATCAAATAATATGGAACTAGTGACCCTACTGAGAAGTGATGGATTAACAAATTTCCTTTTGAAGCATAGGGTGCATATTCCGATAGGTGACGGCATTCACCTTGCATGACCCCCTCTTCGGCGAAAATATCGCTTTCTAGCCCCTTAGATCGGATCAATTCACGGATAGTACGGTTGTCAGTTCCAATAGCATCATAATAGCCAAAAGATGGGAGAATCTGGTCGACTCTGGGGTTTTCAATCAAGATTTCCCTTCCTTTTTTATCCGTTCTTCGAGTTTCATCACACGCATTTCCAAAGATGCAACTCCATATGCTAAAGAAACTGTCAAGTCATTCATTCGCTCCTGCCTAACGAAAAGTACCTTCAAGAATGGTCTAGCAAACTTCCTGAACAAGCGTTTGCTCTCTACAATCAAAGGTGCAAGATACTTTCTATGACTAGAGTCAGCGACAGGCAGGTATATTTTTGTTTCACGTGCCATTTCATTCGCTACAGCTACACTTGAGATCTCCTGATAATGATTGTCAGAGGAGTCATCTTCAAAAATAAACTCAGAATGTTTATTTCTATATTCTTTGAAATTTTGCAATATAGCCTGTTCAGTGGCAGGTTCTAAATTTTTCAATGTAATTTCTCACTATACCCTGGAAAGGACTTCAAATTCAAAGTAACGAATCAATTCTTTTTTCCCAAGTATACCAAAATGTTCGCAGCAAGAACAAGCTCTAAAGCTTGCCTGAAAGGCCTAAAAATCTGGCTTGGCTATTATAAATATAAAGTTAGAGACTAACACAATTAAAAAGCATTATTCTAATCATAATTTTTTGAATAAATATACTCGCTGTCTCCGAAAGAATGCAGCAAATCTAAATTTCATTAAGAATTAAGTCTAGCTGAGAATAGAACTGTGTCTTAATAATATCCCAGTCAAAATCATCCGCCCGCTGATAAGCAAGAGAACTCCATTTACTATTAGTATCTGAATCATTCAAGAGCTTTGCCAATCCATTTAAGGTCTCTATAGGATCATTTTTATCAACTAACAATCCTGCTTGATTCAGGGTTTCCGGAACTGCAGCTGCTTTATGCGCTAGCACTGGGAGCCCAAAATTCATAGCTTCAACTAATGGAGCACAAAAACCCTCGTGAGCACTCATACAAACAAAAACATCTGCATTTCGGTAAAAGCTGACCAACTCATGCTCATTTACAGGGCCGGTAAAAAGTACATCAGAATGGACATTGTAAGGCTTGCAATTACTAATACGAAGCCCCCATTCGGAGGCTAAATTTTTGAGGAGAATTCTTCCATAATAGTTTTCCATCTTACCAACACAAATCAATCGAATATCTTCATTTATGAATTTTCGATACTGGTTCAATAAAAAAAGCAAATCATGATGAGCCTTATTAGGAGCAACGCGCCCAACAAAAAGGATCGTCTTGCGTTTATCTTTTTGCAAAATGTCTGTGACTTTTGCACACGGCTTAAGATCTCGTAGTTTTTTATAGTTGTTGATTAATGGGATAACTGAACCATTTTTAAAATTGTACTCATCAAGTTCACTTGCATTGTATCTGGAAGCCGCCCAGTAATAATCACTTAGATCCTTTATCAAAGGTATCTGCTGTCGTCCTTGATTGCACTTTATTCTAGCTAGGCTAGTATGCTCATAAGGAAAGTACTTGGCAGGAGTGATGTTATGATATCGCGTTATTTTTGTGCTGGCTAATCCGGTTAAATAATAAGGAATCATTGAGCCTATAGAAAAATGATGAATTAGTAAATTACCTTTAGCATCACATGATTCATACTCTGACAAGTGTCGATAAGTACCTTGCATTGGTCCATCTTCTGCGAAGATATCACTTTCAAAGCCGCGTGCGCGAATCAAGTCACGCATATTTAAAGCATCAATTCCAATAGCATCATATTTTCCGAAAGTAGGAAGTATTTGATCAATTCTGGGGTTATAGTTCAAGACAAACATCCCCATCGTTCTGATTCCGTTAGCAAACCTAAAGGAGATCGATTGCTATTGATTAATTTTTAGGAAACTCTAAACGAATATACCAGAACGAAGATAACAAGGACAAGTGTTAAAGAATAGCTTATATGCGAGAAAGAGCAAACAAGCTATTCTTTATCGTCCCAGAAGACTTAACGCTATTTCTGGTTGAACATTTGCAGTAGATAGTATAGATGTACCCGCTTGCTGGAGAATATTAGCTCGAGTCATATTTGCAGTTTCATTAGCAAAATCCGTATCACGGATCCTACTTTTTGATTCTGTTAAATTCTCGATTTGCACATCTAAATTGGTCATCGTCGAACTTAGACGATTTTGTACTGACCCTAAATAGGATCTATAATCATTAACTTTAAAAAGTGCCGTATCCAACTTCTCAATACTACGCTGCGCTGAAACTTTCTCATTGACTCGGGTGCCTTCCGCATGCTCTCCGATTTCTAGTGATCCTTCTCCTGAGGTAAACCCATTGATACTACTAAAGTCGATTTTTATGATGTTGACCGGGTTTCGTTTGTCAAGCGCATCTGTGTCTTGGTAATAGTCTTTACTTATCTGTATTTCGAGTGGAAAGGAATTTTGAATTTCTCCCATATCTGAAGGGAGTTCCTTGTCTCCCACAAGCAATCGAGTTCCATTAAATTCGGTGGAACTTGCAATCCGGTCGATCTCATCTTTGAGCTGCAAGTACTCCTTATCTAGAAACTCTCGTTCTTTGTTACCAATCGTGTCGGATGCTGCCTGGATTGCAAGCTCTCTCAACCTAACAAGCATCGAACTGGTTTCCATGAGGCTTCCTTCCGCAGTTTGTACTAGAGAAACCCCATCTGAAGCGTTCCTTCTAGCCATTCTTAAGGATCGGATATCAGCCCTTAAATTTTCTGAAACCGCAAGTCCAGCAGCATCATCTGCAGCTTTATTTATCCGCTCACCAGAGCTTAGCTTGGCCATTGAATTTCTGAGTGATGTCGTTGAAGTTTGAAGCTGGCGTTGTGCATTCACTGATGCAATATTCGTTCTAATCCTAAGCCCCATAAGTTTGACCTCCTGTCAAGCGGGTAGCGTACTATGAAAATATTTTTCATGTCTAAGGGAGACACCCATGAAGTTCGGGAAGCAAGGCAAAAAGTTAACAGTGATGTTCGGTAAAATTTTCCTAAGCATTTGTTTTGCAATGGGTAATTACTTTCCAGGTTTTTTTTGCGGCCTATTCTCATAGAAATTTGCCGAGCAATATTGAAATAAATGATCTTATTTCATCCCAAAAAAGATGAGGAAAAATAAATAATATCGTTTAATTAAACCTCTCGAACTTCAAATTTTGCAGCCAATTTTTCAGTAAAGCACTGCACAGAGGCCTTGCATCAGCTTTACAATAAGTGATATGAAACCGTGCTCAAGCAGTGGTGAAGTTGGCAGGTATTTTATATAAGATCCAGCACTCTATAAGACCAAGACCATGCTAGACCCGACTTTACCAGGGAGCGTATCTACCTGAATTTGTTTTTATTGCTGGTTTTTTCTTAGGAATTAAGAATGTTAGAACACATAAACCAAATCTTAAGCGATTGCAGTCAATCTCTTGAACGCCTTAAGAAAAATGAGCATACTCTTAATCAGCTCTCTGCTGCCGCAATAGCATTGGCAGAATGCCTGAATTCCAGTGGGCGAGTATTTTCATGTGGTAATGGTGGCTCCATGAGTGATGCAATGCACTTTGCAGAGGAGCTCTCAGGCCGCTATCGCGAAAACAGGCGACCTCTTGCTGCAACTGCAATCAGCGATCCCGGACATATTACATGTACAGGTAATGATTTTGGTTATGAGCATATTTTCTCTCGCTATGTGGAGGCCCATGCTAAGAAAGGGGATATGCTCTTAGCAATTAGCACGAGTGGAAAAAGTAAGAATATTATCCTAGCCATGGAAAAAGCTCAGTCTTTGGGTGCAAAAGTCCTAGGCTTAAGCGGACACCATGATACTCCTATGAAAGCTCTCTCAGACTTTTACATATGGACTGAGGGAACCGGGATTTATGCAGATAGGGTGCAAGAATTGCATATCAAATGCATTCATATCCTGATAGAACTATGTGAAATGCGGCTCTTTGGGAGCAAATCTCCCAATAGTAGTCAATAATATGAAAGAACCTGAGAGTGAGCGACACGATATTCGATAAAATTATCGCTAAGCAAATACCAGCAGAAATTGTTTATGAAGACGATTGGGTACTAGCTTTTAAGGATGTTAATCCACAAGCACCCATCCATGTTCTTGTTATACCTAAAAAAAAGATAAGTGGTTTTTCTTCCCTTACCGACTATGACACCATTGCTGGTGGGGAGTTTTTAAAACGAATATCACAGGTTGCAAACCAATTAGACCTAGATCCGGAAGGTTACCGGGTTATTTTCAATCAAGGCAAACATGGACAGCAATCTGTTAGTTACATTCATGCCCATATTTTGGGAGGAAAACAACTAAGCTGGCCTCCAGGCTGAACAATAATTCATTCCTATTTCTTGAATAGACTTCCAATTCAAGTGCGGAGTTTAGCTAATGGAAACCACTAACTCATTCGAATCACTTTTAAGAGCTGCTATTAAGTTAGTGCCAAATAATTTCACTTCATTGGCAAAGACCCCTTGGGGTGGTACTAAAATTGCCAACAAGTTTAAAAAAACCATCCTCCCCCAGGCCAGAAACCAGCATATTGGAGAATCCTGGGAATTTTCCTGTGACCCAGCTATGCCATCACAGTTAGTAGATCATAGCTTATCACTGCCAGAACTGATAAAACGTTACCCAGAAGAGATTTTATCTGCCTGCGTCTTTCAAAAATCTCACAAAGCTCACTCGGAAATATTAGTGAAACTTTTGGATGCAAAGCATGCTTTGTCCTTCCAAGTTCACCCTGACGATCAAAATCCACTCTTAGAACCTAATGAATGTGGTAAGCCTGAATCTTGGCTAATCCTAGAAGCAGAAAAGGATGCAGGGATTTTTTTAGGCTTTCAAGAGGGGGTGCATAAACAAGATCTCTTACTTGCCCTTAGAAACCGCGAAGATCTTAGCCCTTTCATGCAATTCCTGAAGGTAAAGCCCAATGATTACTTCGAAATCGCTCCTGGAGTACCGCATGCAATAGGAGGCGGAGTTACTCTTTTGGAGCCCCAGAGAATTAACCCACCCCGAAGCGGAAAAACTTACCGACTCTGGGACTGGAACCGTTGCTATGATGAGCAAGGAAAATTTGACGAAGAAAATGGAAAAGAACGTGAGCTACACGTTGATGCTTGCATGGACTTAATTGAACCAGAAGCTCAATCTGGCCTAGATTTCCTCCACTCCCTAAAAGTAAATGGTATCTGGGATACTAGTATCCAAGGAGCACGCATATTGCGATTCCCCAAGAATAGCTTTTACGAGACCCAAAGGGTTTATCTAGAGGGGGAAAAAACCCTTAATTGTAGTTTTGTTAATGGGTATGGCATCATTTTTATTATTGATGGCAGCCTTTCCATCGAGAGCAAATTTTCTTTAGGGGTGACGGCTGAGCAAGGTCAATCACTTTTACTACCCTTTTATTCTAACCCCTACAAATTTTTTAGCGACCAAGCATGTAATTTTGCAATCTTTAGCCCTTCTGTAGGCGAAATTGCCTGGACTTAAATAAATGGTTAGAATCTAGAAGAACAACTTCTGGTGCTGGAACAAAATGCAAAAACTTTCAGGGAAAGAGTTTATCAAATTCAATGGCCTAGCCATTGCTCTTGGCATTATACGTAACTTAGATGGAAGCTTCAGAGATAGGATTATGAAATCCTTGGCCACAGAATCTCCAGCTTTAGCTAAGATCGCTTGCGAATGTGAATTCTTATACCAGGACCTAGCCCTCTTACGAGCAAACAGCCTTGCTCAAGCCCTAAATAATATTGAATCTGGTGCCTGGCTGAATGCTTGGAAGCTCACAAGCACTGAATTGAAGAAAATTATCTTGAACCATATGAGCGAACGCCGTCAGACCGACTTCTTGCTATCAGCTAAAAAATCTCCACCGATTCCGAAACACAGTGCTCTTAAAGCTCAAAACTATATCGCCAAAATGATTCTAGCAGGCCTGCGCTCTGGAACTTATAATCTGAAAAAGCAAAGATAATCTTATCACTTGCCAAATGATATTTGATATGGTGTTTATAGCGGCACGAAATTAATTACGAGCTTCTGAGGGTATGAGCATGCTACCATTTAAGGTTTTTGATCGAGAAAAGAAAATTACATGGGTCATTATCAACTTTCATCCCAAGCAAAATGGAGGTGAATACCTTGCCGCAAGAGAAGATGATTCCAACCATGATGGTGAGTTACACCTCATCAAATCAGATGATATGAAGAAATTTAGAATGGTAGGTTTCATTGAAGAGCAAGAATAAGCACTCTTTACTATGCTTCTTCTGCAAGCATTCCTTGATTGACCGAAGTCTTTAACTCTTTTCCAGCTCTAAATGCTGGAACTTTTCTTGCGGGAATTTTAATCTCTTCTCCAGTTTGCGGATTTCTTCCCACTCTTGCTTTACGCTCGGAAACCGTAAAAGTACCAAATCCAATCAGTTTAACTTCTTCTTCTCGCGCAAGAGAGCTTGATACAGTTTTTATAAAGGCTTCCAAAACTCTTTCGGTATCGGCTTTGGTTTGGGATGAAAGTTTTGCGATATTGTCAATTAATTCGGACTTATTCATAAACTAAACTCCATAGAATGGTAAAATAAATTAACAATCAATCAGCCATATAGATAGATCAAGCAACCTTTGACTAATTATTTTGCTTGCTCTGCTTGTTCAAAAACTTTTTTTAGCCGATAGGCCTAAAAGCTTTGGATGGGTGGCAAAGAGTTACATTACAGCGATCTAATGTCAACATTTTGTAAAAGCATAGCAAGGGCCAAAAGCTTAATTTAGAATCCAAGATTGAAAAAGTGCTTATGCTTAAGCTACCAAGATAACCGTGATAATCGAGATTGTTGATGTTAAAGTCTGACAATGACCTATCACCAATTTTTATAAGCATTTATTTTTATTGATATTTTATACTTCAATAGAGCAAATCAGCAAAGTCAGGGGAACCATGTATTTAAGCTTGAAATACGATAATCATTGGTGGTGGACTCTAGTTATATGCGCTTTCCTTGGAATCAGGTTTAACTTACTTAAAGAAAACAAAGTCCTAGGGCAAGACAGCACACAGGTGCTAGGAGATCGCTTACTGATGGACATTAATCACTACACATTTAGCCAAAGACAGATGGAAGTTTATTTGCTGATTAAAGCTCTTATCTACAAACCTGAGAACCCAAGAGTTAAGCTCAATCAAGAAAGTTGGTTATCATCCATTGAAAAATTTCGAGAAGACATGCTTATCTATCTCGAAACTAAGAGGCTCGGACGATTCCAGCCACCTGATGATAAAGTCCAGAATATAACAAGAGACTTAGAACGCCGCCTATATAATTCTCCAAACATTCAAGAGGATGCGAAAAGACTAGGGCTTGACCGATTGACATTGCTGCGAACTGTTGCCAATGTTATCCAAGTTGAGGAGTACCGGAAGCTAAAATCCATGAACCAAGAGCCAGGATGGGTTAAGTCGCTTGAACCTAAATATGTGGTACGGTCCTTCAAGGGAAGCCATAAATATCAAAAAATTTCCCCCAAGCAACCTTAGGCATTATGAAAATCAAGAATTTACAAGACAAGCAGTTTCCACCTAATTATCACAAACTTGAAGCATTATGCTTGGACTGGCAATTTTGGCCTTATACTCAAATTTTAGATTGTCTATCAAAACCTGAATACCAGCTTTGTGTTATTGAAGATTATATAGATGCCCCTTCGAAATGGCCAGGAGCACTGCTTAGTTACCACGGACCTTTTTCAATCGATATCGTTTATCTGTATATTAACCCTAAGCATCGCGGCAGGGGTCTTGCTGCGAGCTTGCTCGAATCCTTATGGGCAACTGTCAGTAAAGAGGCTACTATGGAAGCCCTTTTCCTTGAAGTTAGGAAATCCAACACGTCAGCCATAAGAGCTTATGATAAGTTTGGCATGAAACAAATAGGCGTAAGAAAGAGCTACTACGAGGACGGAGAAGACGCCTTAGTATTTAGCAGAGAGAAAAACCTTGAAAGCTAGAACACCAATTTTAAACCAGCTCGATGCTATAGTCTGGCTGCAAACGGCCTTTCTTGGAGATATGATTCTAAGCACTGGAGCTTTTAATCTAGCTAAACGGGAAGCACCTCACCTACAGCAGTACTTGATCACCAGCCCAATTGGAAAAGCTGCTCTAGAGGGACATGATGCATTATCAGGCATTTTTCCCATAAAAAAAAAGCGGATAAACTTCTTCTTTGAAGCACTACAATTAAAACAAGCTTTAAAAGAGATGGGGCTCCACGCAAACAATTGTGTGCTCATACAGCTCCACCGAAGTACCCGCTCAAGCCTTATTTCTAAACTAATAGGTTTACCAGTTCTAACTTATGAAGAAACAAGCCTGTCCTTCCTCTCAAGTTGGCGCGTTAAGCGTGTAGCAGTTTTTCACGAATGCACTCGTAATGCCCTTCTATTGGAATCTCTAGGTATTAACCGTAATAGTATTTTACGAGCTCTTCCATCTCTAAATAAAAATAAATCTAGCCAATTATCACAAGACTTAAAAAGCCCATTCTTCAAGATTGGAATTGCTCCAGGGAGCGCATGGCAAACCAAAAAATGGCCAATGGAAAAATTTAAGCTACTTATAAGTATGCTAGTGAAGCATCAAAATGTTCAGTTAGTCCTACTAGGTAGCAATGATGAGATTTCTTTAATTAATAGTATAAGAGAAGGAACAGATGCGGAATTTTCAAGTGAGAAAGTTATAGATTTGGTTGGTAAAACTAAGCTTGATGACCTTAGATTTGTTTATCCCCAATTAGACTTATTAATTAGCAATGACAGCTCACCCATTCACTACGCTTCAGCTTTCAAGGTGCCTACCATTGCAATTTTTGGTGCAACTGTATCTGCCATGGGCTTTGGACCTTTGGCGCCGAAAAGCACCGTTGTAGAAAGGAAAGAACTGACTTGCCGACCATGCAGCGCACATGGACCCAATAAATGCCCCTTAAAACATTTCAAATGCATGATTGATATCAGCGCTGGTGAAGTTTACCAAAAAGTACTGGAATACCTCCCTCATAAGGGGATCTAGTCAGGCTAAACCTAGCTTTTTTCATTAAGCTGCTTTTTAGGTGTGGGAAGAGCTTCATCTAAGTCCTGCACCCTCTTTTTTTTATCTTCGGCATCTGGAGAGTTCATAAAGTTTGATGGTGCAGTACCATCCTGTGACTGAACTTCAGAATTCTGTTTGCTTTCTTCTAAAGCAGTGCTATTCGCTCCCTCTATCCTTCGACCAGCAAAAGCTTTTTCGTAGGAACGGCAAGCGTCATCTGCAATCATGCTTTGATCAAAACAGCTTAGCCAACATAAGCCTGTGAGCGTATCCTTTACATAGTAGTAGCAGGATCCAGGTATTGAAACTACCTTCAGTCTCCCTGGAACAAGCTCACCATCATATGCCTTATAAGTGCTAGTACATCCTATAATCGCAAAACAGACTATTAATATGGCTAAAAAATTTGTTTTCAAGTAACTCAGAACTAGACGATACCCCATAAACTCTCCAGTCTAAGGACTAATTACCATCAACTCTTAATTATCGTCTATCAGGTTGAAAAAAGAAACGTAGTTCGGTTGCCATGCAAGGAATAGTGAGCCAGTTTCACCATGCCGGTTCTTACTTACCAAAACTTCGGCCTTTCCTGCATGCTCAGACTGTGGGTTATAGTAGTCATCCCTGTACACAAAAAGAATCTGGTCAGCATCTTGTTCCATAGAGCCTGATTCCCGGAGATCGCTAATTTTAGGTCTTTTATCTGGCCTCGCATCTGGTCCACGGTTGAGCTGGGCAAGGGCAATAATTGGAACTGCAAGTTCCTTGGCTAACGCCTTTAAACCCATTGATATTTCGCTGATTTCCCGCTCTCTGCTCTGTTTCTGCGCTGACACGCTACCCGACATTAACTGAAGATAGTCGATCACAATAATACTAAGCTTATGTTCTCTGGCAAACCTCCGGCATCGGGACCTTAGCTCCATTAAGGTAATTCCGGGAGTTTCATCTATTACCAGACGGTCTCCAAGAGTATGGATAAACCTTGCTGCGTTCATAAGCCGATCTTGCTCATCCTCATCCATATCACCTTTGCGCAATTTGGTTGACTCTATGCGCCCTTCAGCGGAAATAAGACGTTCTACTAGCTGTTCTTTTGACATCTCAAGAGTAAATATAGCCCCGTAATGCTCATCTGAATCTTTTACAGCGTTCATCAACCAATTCAAGGCGAGTGCCGTTTTTCCCATACCTGGTCTGGCAGCGAGGATAACCAAATCGCTTTTCTGCCAACCACCAGTAAAGCGATCCAGATCCCGAAATCCAGACGTGACCCCGGTGATGTCGCCTTCGAAAGTAATCCTTCGCTCGATTTCTTCTAAGGTAGGTACAAGTGCATCCTTTGCACTAACGAGCCCCCCTTCTTGCTCTTGCTCTTTAGAGATGAGCAAGAATTCCTTTTCTACCTGCTCAATGAAACCATGAATCTCGCCTTCAGTGGTCATTGCTTTATAAGCAGTTTCTTGACAGGCAGTGATAATACGCCGAAGGTAGTAGTTCTTGCGAACCACATCAACGTAGTACTCCACATTGAGAGTCATAGGGCAATTGTTGACTAAGTCTGGTACATAGTCCCCATTTTCGCCTTTGCGTCGTAGGCTCTCTATGATCTGGAATAGGTCGAGGCTTTGATTGTTCTCAACTTTATTTAAGATGTGCTCAAAAATCTTACGATGGATATCAACAAAAAAATGCTCCGGAGTCAGCTTGGCACTAAGAATCTCCATGAGCATATTAGGATCTGCTATGGCTGCACCTAGAACAGCACGCTCGGAGTCGACGGAGTGAGGCGGTGCAAACTTTTCATTTTGCTTTGCCATCTATAACTCCGGTATAGGGGTACGGGGATTAAAATCAGACGCTGTGAGAAAAATAGGCCAGCCCCATCCTATAGCTAGAAATTTGGGTCTGGTAAAATTCAAGTATTTCTGAATATTAAAAGAATATTCTTACTGAGAGACAACCCAGAATTTCAATTTAGCTGTAACTTCGGAGTGCAATCTAAGTTCAGCGGTATAAACACCAACTTTTTTGACATCCTCTGGCATTTTTATGTCTTTTTTAGAAACCTTAAAACCCTTGGCTTCCAATAACTCCACTAACTCTGCAGCAGTTACCGAACCAAAAATCCTCTCGTCCTCACCAACTTGCTTCGCAACTTCTACCGAAACTTTCTCAATCTTGCTCGCTAGTGCTTTAACCTCACCAAGAACTTTTTCTCGACGTGCGGAGAGCACTCTCTTCTGGTGTTCAAGTTGCTTCTTGTTGCTCTCATTTGCTGGAACAGCAAGATCGCGTGGCAAAAGGTAATTACGGGCATAACCATCTTTAACAGTGACGATAGTACCAATGGTGCCTAAAGAAGGAACATCTTCTTTTAATATTAATTTCATAGGACGATTTCCTTATATCTTAAGCGCTTATTGAATCTTTTGAGACAGGGCATTTTCTCTTTGGCGAGCTGCTTCCGCTTCCAATTTCGCAATCTGTGCTTTGCGGACATCAACATCCACGTTTTCACCAATCCGAACAGAAAGGTAACGTAGTACATTGTCATCAATGCGCATCAGGCGTTCTGCTTCAGATAAATGCTCTGGCTTGCAAGTCAAGTCGTAGTGAACATAACGTCCACGAAAGTGTTTTTTGATCGGGAAAGCAAGTTTCTTAGTTCCCCAGTCATCCTTCTTAATCACTTGACCACCATCAGCTGCAAGAATCGTTTCATACTTTTCTAAAAGCTTTTTAGTATCTTCGTCTGAAAGCTGAGAATTAGCAATAAATGTGAATTCATATTCTCTTAACAAGACAGTCTCCTTTGTGGTTTCAATCAGCTAAAACGACCTTCGCCTTAGCAAAGGAGTTAAACGGCTGATCCCCGTCTAAGATTAAAATATTCCTTTTAAGCGGAGCATAACCGCATCAAACATTTCCTTTTGTAAGCCCAAGAGCTGTGCATCTGTAAAAGGGTGCAAGACCCAATCAGAAACACCAACAGGCTCATCTTTAGCTGGGCGACCAACCCCCAGCTTCATACGGTGAAAATTATTATCACCGAGCTCGGCTATCATACTACGTATGCCATTATGGCCTCCGTGGCCTCCACCTGCTCTGGTTTTAACCTTCCCGTAGTCCATATCGATATCATCGTGGAAAACAATTATTTTCTCCACGGACACCTTAAAGAACCTTGCAGCTTTAGTAACACTGCGCCCACTGAGGTTCATGAAGGTCTGCGGCTTGAGCAAAACAACAGAGTGGCCATTTAGCTGGCCTTTACCCATGACCGCATCAAACTTACTACTGCCCCAACTAATCCCTGCAGAATCAGCAATAAGATCAAGCATCAAAAAACCAGCGTTATGCCTGGTTGTTTCATACTTAGGACCTGGATTACCTAGGCCAATAAGGAGCTTCACACGTACATCAAATCGACATGCACAGCTGTGCGTTTAATAGGATTAATCTGAAGCTCATGAATTTTAACGCTAAGGTTTTCCCCATCCATATTAAGCGTGAAAGTTTTTCCCGCCTTCCAAGCCTTGGATAACAATTTAGCCTCAAGCTCAATTGAAACTGCTTTAGCTTTGTTAAGGATATTTCCTGGGACTTTTCCCGTAGCCCTTAATCGGCGACAGTAGCCCTTTCCATGTTCTTTACGTAAAGAACCTTCAATAGTGATCTTTTTTTCTGACATATTAGAGTCTCCAGCTAGTTGACTAGCCTCTTTTTCAACATCAACAAGGAGCTAACTCCTTCTATCGAACCCGAATTTATAACGGGAAGCCGAGCAGCTTGCAAGCATCAAATGAATAATCCGTCAATTTTTACAAATTAATCAAATAAATAGAGAGCTTACAGAAGACTGATTATTAATTCTTTTAATCGCGTCTGCGAAAAGACCTGATATGCTAACTTGGACAACTTTTGAGCTATTAGCTGCTTCTTTTGAGAGTGGGATTGAGTCTGTGACCACAAGAGATTGGATACAAGACTCATTTATTCTACTAACAGCAGGCCCACTTAGCACTGGATGAGTTATAGCGGCCGAAACTTGTCTAGCACCCTTGCTCATCAGAGCATTAGCCGCATTAACAAGCGAACCTCCAGTATCCACAATATCATCAACAATTAAGCAGTCCTTACCACTAACATCACCAATAATATGCATAACTGCACTCTCATTAGGCTTGTCACGGCGTTTATCAATAATTGCAAGTCCACAGTTAAACTGCTTCGCCATAGCTCGCGCACGCTCCACTCCGCCTGCATCAGGAGAGACCACAATCGTGTTGGATGTCTTCCCTTCAAGGAAAGCAGCAAATACTGGCTTAGAAAACAAATGATCTACCGGAACATTAAAAAATCCTTGGATCGCAGAATTATGTAATTCTAAGGTCAGCAACCTTGTAACTCCTGCAGCCTCCATCAGCTCAGCAACAAGCTTCGCGGTAATAGGAGTACGAGGAGCACTCTTGCGTTCTTGCCGTCCATAGCCAAAGTACGGACTTACCAAAGTAATGTTTTTAGCTGAAGCCCTTTTACATGCATCCACAATAATCAGAGCTTCCATTATATGATGGTTTGCTGGTGCACAGGTCGGCTGGACCACATACACATCCGCTCCACGGACATTCTGCTTAATCTCAACCCGTGTCTCACCATCACTAAACTGGCTTACCATCGCATCCGCTTGCGGAATCTTAAGATGTTGGCTTATTTTTTCTACGAGAGGAATGTTTGACATACCACCAAACAGAAGAATTTCTGACGCCACAGGCCCTCCAAAAATATCTTGACCAAAAAGTGGCTGGGGCGGCAGGACTCGAACCTGCGCATGCAAGAATCAAAATCTTGTGTCTTACCACTTGACGACGCCCCAATTTCAGGATCACCTGAAATCATCTAGCAATGCATGAGTATATTGCCCAGGTTGTCTTGTCAAGAGTGTTTGCAAATATTCATTCGGCCGCAGGTAAGTAACGATGCAGGGTATCATCAATAGACCAGGTATAGGAACCGTCATTGTCGCACTCAAGCTTCCAGGCTCCGTTACACTGCTCTGGATCGGAGAGAATTCTTTCGGAAACACGATCTACCACCATAGACTGGAATGACCTTCTCAAAGCCCTACCACCAAAGTTTCCACCTGCTACCTCCTCGATGAGCTTTCCTCGAAGGATTTGGCCAATTTCAACACGAAACTGCCTTTCTTGCAATCTTAGGTTAAGCTGCCTCAGAAGCTTTTCGAAGAGATGTTCAAAATGAATCAATCCAAGCTTATGAAAAACTACCACTTCATCAATCCGTCCAACAAATTCGGGCCTAAGCACACTAGCCAACTGCTGACGCTTTTCCTCTTCTGCTTCTTCACTACCTGCTGGTAAACTTAGCTCTAGTGGGATGTTGGAGGTCATAATTAGTATAGTATTGCGAAAATCAATGAGCCGGCCTTTTCCATCAGTCAGACGACCATCATCGAAAGTTTGTAAAAGGATATCAAGTATACGCGGGTGTGCCTTTTCAATCTCATCCAACAAAACTACAGTATAGGGGCTGCGTCTTACAGGTTCGGTTAATTCCCCGCCTTCTCCATACCCAACATATCCAGGTGGAGCTCCGATTAATCTGGAAACATTGTGCTGGTCCATAAATTCTGACATGTCAATTCGTACCATACGACTTTCATCATCGAATATTTCCACAGCTAGAGCTTTGGCTGTTTCAGTTTTACCCACCCCAGTAGGGCCTAAAAAAAGAAAAACTCCAATCGGCCTCGAAGGATCATTGACACCGACTCTTGAGCGCTTTATTGCCTTTCCAACTACGGCCAAAGCCTCATCTTGCCCATAGACTCGGTGTCTCAGCCTATCTTCAATAGTAAGCAAAGACTGAGATTCGTTTTTTAATAATTTATTGACCGGAACCCTGCTCCATTGAGCTATGACCTCCGCTATTTCTATACTCCCAACGACTTGGCGCAACCATGAGTGCTTTTCCTGAACCTCATCAAGCTCAGCCCTAACCTCAGCAATTTTTTTATTTAAACCAGGAATTTCATGGTATTGGAGCTTTGCAGCAAAATCAAAGTCCCCTTTTGCTTTGGTGTTCTCGAAGAGAACAGATAGTTCTTGGTTCCTACTTTCGTATTTCCTAAGCATTTCTAATAATTGTTGATGTTTACGCCATATTAGCTCCAGCTCTTGATACTCTTTCTGAACTCTTTCAAGCTCTACCTGAAGTTTTGCCATTGCAACCTGAGCCGTCGTATCATCGTCTATGGCTTTTTTCTCTATTTGTAGCTGCTCAATGTGGGATCGCAGCTCATCCATAATGGTCGGCACGCTATCAATCTGCAAACGCAGACGACTACAGGCTTCATCCAACAAGTCGATAGCTTTGTCGGGTAACCTACGACTTGGAAGAAAGCGCATCGATAAATCTACTGCACTGACAAGGGCATCATCGTTTATCTGAACCCCATGGTGCACCTCATAACGACCCTTAATGCCTCTCATTATGGATAACGCTATTGATCGAGATGGTTCTTCAACAAGCACTTCTTGAAATCGCCGCACTAGAGCCGGGTCCTTCTCTATGTAAGTTCGGTACTCATCTAAGGTAGTTGCTCCGAGACAGCGTAATTCCCCACGGGCGAGTGCAGGTTTCATCAAATTAGCGGCGTCAGCTGATCCATCAGCACTTCCTGCACCAACAAGCATATGGATCTCATCAATAAACAAGATCACTCCACCAGCACAGGCTCTTATGGCTTTTAATAAATTTTTCATGCGGTCCTCGAATTCTCCCCTGAACTTAGCTCCCGCAACAAGTGCACCTAAATCTAAGCTCAAAACCCGCTTACCTTTCATTGGTTCGGGTACCCTACCTTCAGCAATTCGTAGAGCGATTGCTTCTGCTACAGCGGTCTTTCCAACTCCCGCCTCCCCAATCAAAATCGGATTATTCTTTTTCTTCCTGCCTAATATTTCGAGAACCCTGCGTGTTTCCATATCACGACCAACAACTGGATCAAGTTCTCCACGTTCTGCAAAAGCAGTCAAATCCTGGGTATAGGATTTTAAAACCTTCTCTAATTTTTCCGGAATCTTATAGCTGCCATCATCCCTAGTTTCATAATCACTGGTAGAAGCTTCAAGATTTACCTGTGAAGATTGCTGTTTCGGATGGTCAGATTTTTGCCTACGAGACTCGACTCCCTCAAAATCTGGAGATTGCCCTTGCTCGGCCTCTAACATTAAATTTTTCAACAAGGTAGATTGTGCCAAGAGGCAAGACCAAAGCAGGTCTTCTTCCACGATAGCAGTTCCTGCTTTTTCTTCTGCTTGATCCAAAGCTTTGTCTAGCCGCACTCCAAACTTTATATTCACATTCCCAAACACTTTTTGCATTTGGGAGAGCTTATTTTTTAGTTGCTCGCTGATAGAACGATTTACGATAGTTCCTAGACTCACTGATTCTGAACGCAGCATTGCCAAAGCTACATGTTCAGCTTCCAAATATTGATGGCCAAAGCTCTTTGCATATTGCAAGCCCTGATGTAAAGCCTTTTGACACAAAAAATTGTAGCGAGAAACATCCATAACTATTTTTTAAGATCGTTTAAGGATACTTATCCCCTTTCGGAGCTATGTTCAAATGACTTAGAATGGTAGGTTCAAAGGACAGATCAAATTAAGGAAAAAATCGAAAAAATTTAAGACTTTAAAGCGGAGGTATATTTATGTGCTAAGTCTGCTAACAGCTCTTCTATCAAGCCTTTTTCTTCTTCGTCTAGATTTCCAAGGGTCTTATTGTAGAGAAGGCGCACAATATCAATGTTGTGCTTGGCAAGCTGAAGGTTTTTCTCTCCCTGTCCTTTGCCTTCAATGGCTGAGTCTCCCGTGTAATAGAGCGCTGCTGATGCAAAACCCAAAATAAGCTCTGAAAAATTCACACTTAAATTTTGGTCTATTTCTTCCTGACTTGCTTTTCCTTGGCTCATTGGCAACTCACTAAGTTCTAATACCATGCACAACCTGCAACTGCATAATGGTACCTTAAGCTTAGTCGACGTAAAAGTGCTTTTGGAACCCATGATGTTTAAGTCAGGTCAAATATCACTTAGAACTTAAAGTCTCTGCTATAATATAGAAATAGTTTTTTGACTTAAATGGTTTGAAATTAATGGGCAATGAGCAGAGCGGAACAAAGCTAAGAGCGATACTCCACTTCCTCAATAGCGGTAACGAACTTGAAGTAATAAAGCTCCGAATGGCAGGCACCATCTTCGGAAGGGAAAGTGGCGATATTATTTTAAAAGATAATGAAGTATCCTCAACTCACTGTCAAATCCAATACATCAAGCAAGATTACTACATTTTTGATATGAACAGCTCCAATGGAACCATTGTCAATGGAACAAAAGCAATAAAGCAAAAGTTGGAAGATGGCGACCGCATCTTGATTGGAAAGACTGAAATGCTATTTAAACTCGAGGATGAGAAACTTGTGCGCCATATTTCGACTATTTCTTCAGCAATGAAGGAGTTCAATACCGGCCATGATAAAACTAGTATCGTTGATACTCTACTTGAGAACGAAATAAAGAATAATCAAAAATGGGAAGTCCTGCTCAGCGTAACCTATGCAGACGGTAGCCAGGAAGACTACCGGCTCAATCAAAATACCATATTCATCGGTAGAGCAACCAGTTTCGGGAAATTTGAAGATGATAGCGACATATCGAGACGTCATCTCATGATAAAACTTAATGATAACGGTGAAGTTTTTATAGAAGACGAAGGCTCAACAAATGGTTCATATCTTAATGGAAAGCGGATTAGAGGAATACATCTAGTGAGTGCTACGGATGAAATCAAGCTGGGTTCTTGCCACCTCAAAATTCAAACAATTTCCAGATAAACTTGACAAACAAATCTACCTATGGCATCACCTATGACGTTCTCAATGAACCACAGATTAAGGGGGCGTGGTGAAATTGGTAGACACGCTGGATTTAGGATCCAGTGCTTAACGGCGTGGGAGTTCAAGTCTCCCCGTCCCCACCACCCAAGTAAACATCAAAATCTACTTGACAGTAAACACTCGAAAGAAGTTTTTTTCCTCCAAAAGAGCCTTCTACTGCAAGATAATCTTCACTACTAATAGTCACAAAGTTTAGAGGAAATCTTAAACTTGGCAAGTACTGAGTCTTGAATTCACCTGCATATAAAGCTTGCTCTCCTAAATAATGTTTACATACTTCATCAAAATCAGAATTAGCAAGCACAAGTAGTCTGGACTCCTCTTGTCGAAGATAGCGCTTTTTCTGGTACCAATCGCGTGCCCATTTATTGCGTAAGCTCAGATGATCCCAAGCTGAAATAATATAATCATAACGAAGATTCATCACCTTCAATTCGTAAACATCCTGAACATCCTTAACCTTTTCTAACTCGAAATCGCCAACTTTTTCCAATCGAAATTCTATGAACTCTTTTATCTTTACCGGCAAAGACTCTCTAGCACTGCTAAACCAATTACCCGCAAGACAAGTGCTGGCAAGACTGGCGCATCCGATCAGACCAAGTAGTTTCATGTTTAACCTCTCAATTTAAAGGTGCAGCAAAATCACTTATATACGAAGGAGAGATCTGAAACTTCTGCTCAAAAAGGCATACGTATAGACCTACATCAACAAGCACATAAAAAAACTTGTCGCAGGCATTTAAAACTAATTATCAACAACTGACAATTGAACTAATGATCGGAAAATATAGGTATACCATATTCCTTGGCTGGGAAGGCATAAGATCAACGGAAGGGCTCATAGTTACGAAAAACCACCACCTGGTATGAGTCATATGAATCAATATATATTTGCCTTCCCCTCGATTCACAAAAAATTATATAGTTTCTAAATTGCGACCCATCCTTAAAACACTTTATGAGATGCTTGCATACCTGACATAGCATCATGGGATTATACTGAGCATGAGCCTTGATTGTTTCTTTGCAACAGTCTTGCAAAGACTCACGCTTAACGAGTGGATGGCTTTCATGCTCACCAGCAAAGAGGGTCTTATCCTTTTTTAAAAGTGATTTCTGCGCTTCCAAGCTAACCCCCTCTTCGTACAAATTGTTCTTGCTCAAAACTATTCTTTGGTATTGTGGAACAAGAATCAAAATTCAATTTTAAGTTCAACAGCTTACCAATCTCTCTAGCTAGATGCTCTGCAACATTACTCAGATCTAGTTTTTCTTGTATTAGTGACTCTAAATTTACCACAGATCGCCCTACAATCCCACATGGCACAATATGAGAAAAAATTGCAAGGTCAGCATTCACATTTATTGCCAGGCCATGCATACTAACACGGTCTTTTATCCTAATCCCAAGTGCACAAATTTTACTCTTTTCATGCCATACTCCTGGAAATTCCTCGTCTCTTTGACTATGCACGCCCCACCTCCTCAACAGGTTTATTACAGCTTGTTCAAGTAGGGTTACATAAGCCTTTACACCCAGGCCAAACTTTCGGATCGGGATGATTGGATATGCAAGCAGTTGTCCAGGTGCATGAGCAGTTAATTGTCCGCCACGATCGCTTACACACAAATCAATCCCAGAAAGCTCTAAAGTACGTTTTGAAGACTTCAAAAAACCAATATCTGAGCTTTTGCCAAAAGTAATAACTGGCTGATGCTCTAGCAGCAGCAAACAAGGGCCTGATTGTTCGCGAACCACAAGTTTATGAAAATAAGTTTGAACAGAACACCCTGACTCATATGAGAGCAAACCTAGTTTATAGACGTTAAGAGTAGCTAGATCATTCCTGTACATAGAGATTCCACTGCTTCAATGCTTTGCAAAGCTTTCAAAGGAGAGTCTGCCCAGGCATAAATTCCGTGGCCTTCAAACATAATAAACCTAGAGTCAGCTTCAATGTAATGAGCTAACTGCTTATCACAAAAATTTTCAAGCTCTTTCTGTGTTTGATTTGGAGCAATTTTAAAGTTTATTTGCTCGGAGTAACTATTGCAGCCAAGTGCTTTTTGCATTTCGTAACCCTGAAAACTAATCACACTTTTTTCCATTGAAAGCTTGATAAAATGTGGTGGATGAGCATGTACTACACAGCGAGCATTGCTTTGCTCGTAAATTTTTAGATGCACTAGCATTTCTTCTGAAGGTTTTCCTAAGCCAAATCCCCAAATGGACTTCTTGATCAAACTAATTGGAATAAAGGAATTTGGTCTTAGCCGTCCTTTACATACTCCCGAAGGGCTTTGCCAAACCAAACCTTCACGCAAGTGTATAGAAAAATTTCCACTAGTAGCTGGCGCCCACCCTCTGTAGTAACAATCTTTCGCAATTTCCACCATTTCCTTCAACAAACACTTTTCAAAAGGAGAGGGTGCAATCATAGGGTTTTTAAGATAGTTCAAAGCCAAACCTTTCAAATAAAGAAATATCTCCAGATCCTACCCTAACAATCTTTCCACCCGAATCATCACTCATATCGACAATACTCGTCTCATTTGGATGCATCTCCTCACCTAAATCAAGAATCAGATCGATACCATGGCCATACTGCTCATCGATTTCAAACCCAAACGTAGCTGGTTTTTTATCATTTTGCTCATAACAAGGCATTGAAGTCGTTGCAATAGGCTTACCATATGCTGCAACCATGTCTAACAAAAGAGGACAATCAGGGACACGAACCCCAACGATTTTTCGCTTATCTTTGATTTGTCTAGGTAAATCGTGGCTTCTTTGCAGCAGTAAGGTATAGGGACCAGGTAAACACTTTTTAAGCAAGCGATAAGCCGAGTTTTCAACATACCCTACTGAAGCAACCATGCTGATTGAATTGCACAACAAGCTGAAAGGCTGCTCCCTAGGATGATGTGGTTTTAACTGCCTAATCCTAGCAATTGCTTTTCGACTTGAAGCATCACACCCAAAAGCCCAATTGACATCTGTGGGATAAGCTATGACTCCATCACTTTCCAATACTTTACAGGCCTGAGCTAAGTCACGTTCCGAACTTGGGTTAACATATGTATAGATGTGTTTAGCCACCCTTGCAGCTCCTTTGCAAGTAATTGGGCTATGAAAAATGTTTCAAGAATTATAGACGAGTCGAACGCACATGAGACATAAACTCATCTTTTGTTTCAAGTTTCCGGAAACAGCCCTGCATGGAACTTGAGATGGTCATAGATCCCTGTTTTTCTACACCACGCATCATCATACAAAGGTGATTTGCTTCAATAACCACCCCAACACCTTTCGGCTTCATATATTCGCTGAATGCCTGAGCTATCTCATTCGTTAAACGCTCTTGGACCTGCAGCCGACGCGCAAAAATGTCCACAATCCTAGGTATTTTTGATAGTCCAATAACCCTATCAGTGGGTATATATCCTAGGTGGCACTTTCCATAAAATGGCAGCATATGGTGTTCACAAAGACTATAAAACTCAATGTCACGAACAACCACCATGTCGTCATAACAAACATCAAAAAGAGCGCCGTTGACTACTTTTCCGACATCAGCAGCATAGCCAGAGGTAAGATAAGCCATACTTTTAAGAAAACGCTCTGGGGTTTTGAGCAAACCATCTCTTTCTGGATCCTCTCCACAGTTGAGGATCAGCTTCCTAATATGTTCTTGATGCTCCATACGATTTGCTATATCTAACACAGCTCGCCCCTGCCTATTTGTGAAAAGATACCAATCGTATCCATATCGTTAAACCTTGCCATATACAAGGAAAATTATGAAAGCTGTATTGCAAAGAGTATCTTCGGCTTCGGTACTGGTAAAGGGCAGAGTCATTGGCTCAATTGCTCATGGATGGTTGGTTCTCTTAGGTATTTACCATCAAGATAGCGAGAAGGAATGTCAATATTTGGCCGACAAGGTTGCCGGATTGCGAGCTTTTAATGATGAACTTGAAAAGATGAACCTAAATATTAAGCAAGTTTCGGGATCTATTCTTGTAGTCAGCCAATTTACGCTTTATGGAGATTGTCACAAAGGTCGTAGACCAAACTTCCAAGCTGCAGCAAAACCAGAAAAAGCTCTGGAATTGTATCTAAGATTTGTAAAAGAATTAAGGAACCTTGAAATAGAAGTTGCTACAGGAGAGTTTGGTGCCAACATGCAAGTGAATATGCAAGGTGACGGACCAGTAACCCTTATTTTATCAAGCTAAACTTTTCCTGTGCTTAAATCACCATCTCTGGAAGACTGTGAATCAATACCTATCTTCTTATAGAAAAGCTCATCAATAGTTTTTTTAATCAGAATCCACAGTAGTTCACGGTCACTGCACTTTGAGAAAACACCTAAAGGAATTTGGAAGCCACCCTTGTCCTTTCGCCCTCCACCGTACCATTTGCCTTCTTCATTTTTCCCAAATACATCTTTTAGCCATTTATCCGGGTCCAGGGTATGAGATTTAGTTCTTAAAGAACCATCAATAAAACTATTTCCTACAACTCCATAAGCAACGACTGTTTCAATCCCTTCCCGATGCAAGAGATAGTCTGCGCATTGTCCAATTCCATCCCTATCTTCTTCTCGTACGTATCCCACTCCCGAAAATAAGTAAGTTTCCCTAATGTCTTTATGTTGCAAAGCAACTTGAGTGAGGTCCATCGTTTTAGCGGAAATTGCTTGCCTAGAAATAAGGGAAAGTAGATCTTTATCAAGCAAAGGAGCTAGGAATTGGCTAGCTTTATAATCTGCAGCTGTCGCATTGACATAGTCATCGGTATCAGACCGAATCCCATGCATGAGTGCTGTAGCTATTTTTGTCTCCACGCTGCTGTCACCTCTAAAAACTACGGGTGCATTCTGTATATATTCTACATACATTGAAGAGGTTGACCCAACATTTTCCCTAATATCAATAAAGTGCCCCTCAACAGTTCCCAGTGGTTTGTGATGATCCACAAAAAACAATAATTCACAAGGTTCAGGTAACTGAATCGGTAGCTCCGTGTTTTGGGAGTCGTTGATCGCATAATATCGGTATTTATTTAAGTCTATTTCAGTGGTGTATTGCTCTAGCTCGAGGTCTAATTTTTTTACCAGCGCTCTATTTTCATGATGAGAGATCTCATCAAAATAAATAATTTTTGTATCCATTTCATAGAGTTGGGCCAACCACTCCAATGCTAAAGAGCTAGCAATATTGTCGGGATCCGGATAGCCCTTGATACAAATCAACAAGCTTTGGCCTCTGGCCATTTCCAGAGCTTTATAAAATTCATCTGTTTTTGATTCTGAAACCTTCCTCGCTTCGGCGCTTGAACGCTTACGAGCATTGCTCTCAGTTGCAGATTCTACGTGCTTGTCAACCGTATCCAAGTCTTTAGCCTCTACGAGTGTGTTTAACGCATCATTAGTTAGATTTTTGTTTGCAGAATTCATTTTTTTCTCTCTTGAGAAAAAGTCCTCCCACAATCGCAAAACCTAGTCCTCAGACCTTGTCTAGATTGGAGAAAGGCTTTATGAGCAATAGGTGCACCCTTGAGCCGTTATGGCGCCGATGCTTTACCTTGTTTACAGTATCATATTGATCCACGGCTACTCAAAGTCGTCAACACTGATTTTACTGATGGGAAGTCGCTGAAGAGAATGCCATTCTCACTAAACCAGCTAGAATTATTTATGTTATTTTTCATCGCTGGGATTTTAAAAAGATTCCGGGCAACTCCTACCAGTAAATTTCTTGCCGGATTATTCTCCAAAACTTGAAGTCGATGTTCCAACTGACCTTTATGCCATTTATGAAACAATTCCATATATACCGTTTGCTTGTCAGTATTACTAAAGCAAAGATCTGGGAAGCAGTAGGATTGCCTCCCTAAGGGAATGAATGTATCTGCAAAAGATGCTTTCCAAGAATCTGAGAGCCGATTAAAGTTATCTACAAAATATTGAAACTCTTCGGGGATATAGCTACCAGGATCGTGATAGTGGCTTTTTATACCGCACTTTTGATCCAGCTCTAATTTCAAACCTTTCTTACTCGGTGCTGGAGACAGGTCTATGAGAGCCTCGCACTTCCATTGATTTAGAAGTAAAACTCGTGGAAAAAAGTTAGCTAATTTTGCCCCATAGGTTTGTGGTGATTGCAAAATGCTTAGCGGGCCACTTAAGCGCACTCTCAAGTCACCTTTTTTATCTTTGACAGCATAAGGATCTAAGACCTCAGCAACAAGCTGATGAAACTTCAAAGCGCGAAAAAAAAGACGCCGCTCCTCTAAGTTGGAGTTCAATAAAGTTATCTCAATCTGCTTAGCTTTGATTATTAGACCCTGAACTTGTGCACAGTTGTATCTATGAATCAGCTCACTTGCAGTGATTTGCGGTATTGACTCTAAGCAGCGTTTATCAGGCAAGTCCCCGTAAAGCTCAGCAGCTATTTGAGCAAAGGCTCGAGTTTGACCTGCAGCAAATGCTTCTTGAAATGCTTCAAAACTAGGAAATAAGGTTTCGGTCCTAAGGCTTTGAGCTTCGTAAAACCAATTCCATCGCTTATCCTCAAGCTTACTGTCGATATCTTGCCAAGAAGCCATATCAAAGATAAGCTTCTTAAAAGCAGCATACCAGGGTTTCAAGCTTAAGCCTGCCTGTTCCCAAATAAACTCAAGCTCCTTCTGAGTTTTATCTTTCGCTTGAGCACTAAATTTCAGCATATTTGTAGCAAGCTCAGTAGCTTCGAGGCATTTTGACTCAATTTTATCTGGATAAACTCGACCTTTTCTAAGCTTGGACTTAATGAGATCTTTGGTAAGCACTATGCTGCCTCCGACGAATATTCACACTCTGTTCACTGGTATTTTTAGACACCAGCTCGTACAAAACAGCTCGTTTTCCCGGACTATGACGCAAAATTCTACCTAAACGCTGTACGTGCTCTCTCACTGCTCCACTCTCAGAAACTACCACTCCTACCCGAGCTTCGGGTACATCCACCCCTTCATTTAAAACTTTAGAAGTTACTAGTACTTTTAGCTCACCTTTACGGAATGCATCCAGCATTCGTTTACGTTCTTTGGCTTTAGTCTTATGAGTGAGGACTGGAAGAATAAATGCTTTTCCAAGCAGGTAGGCCATTGCATTATCATCAGTAAAAACGATAGCGGCTTCATTCCCATGAGCATTAATTAGCTCCCATACTTTCTGCATTTTACCAGAAGCTGCTTGGGCAAGGCGTTTTTGTTCTCGGAAAGCGATCATAGCCTTCCTTCCCTCCTCACTGCGGGAAGAGCGGATGATAAATTGTTTCCACCCATCAGCATGGCTAAAGTTAATTCCATTTTTTTTTATAAAGCTTAGATATACAGCCCGCTGTTTCTCGTACTTTTCACGTTCAAGCGAACTTAACTCAACTTCGAGCTGCACCACATCATAGGGCGCTAAAACACCTCCATGAGCCATATCTTTAATTTCTTCTTCATAAACTAAAGGGCCAAGCAGCTTAAATAAGACACTTTCTCCCCCGTCGGCACGTTCCAAGGTTGCAGACAATCCAATGCGGTATGGGGCAAGAGAAGCGTAAGCAATATTTTGGTAAAAAGGAGCGGGAAGGTGATGGCACTCATCGAACACCAAAAATCCAAATTTATTCCCGTAGGCCTCTATAATTAGCCTAGCTGAATCGTAAGTCGCAACTGTCACCGACTCTAGGTTTTTTTCTCCTCCACCGTAGCCACCAATATCAAATTTGAAAAAATTTTGGAGCACTTTTCGCCATTGATTAAGTAGGTCTATAGTCGGTACAATCACCAAGGTTGACCGTCCAAGCTTAGCAATGCAGAGAACCGCTAGGATCGTTTTTCCAGCACCTGTAGGTAAAGAGACAAGCCCCCTATATCCTGCATCTTCCCAAGCTTGTAAAGCCTGACTCTGATGGCTTCGGGGATCAATTTCTTTTATAAGAGATGAGTCTATCATTTCATATTTTCGGGCTCTGTCCTGGTATGAAATCTTATCTTCCATCAAGCCAGTGATCAGATCGCGATAACAGTAAGCGGGCGCTCTATGTTGGAGGGTACGTTGATCGAACACAAGCTCCTGGCAATATTTCTGGTAAGAGTCATTCCAGCCATCAATGACTAACGACCCCTGCTCATATTCTATGATGATATCCCGTTTATTTTTTTTAGCTTGCATCAAAATGATCCATTAAAATCTGAGCAATCAAAAAAACCCCTCCTCCCAAAACCATGGCCAAACCTCCCAAGCCTAGCACACTCATCCACTCTGCTGGCTCGCCCCCAAGGATATGGCCTACAATCCAAAAATTGCCTAATAGAATAAGAATGATAAAGCCAACAGCAACGATTTTTGCCGATAAAGACTGCCTTATATGGGGTTTCAAACTAACTCCTTCATGATAAGGAAAGGAAAATATTCCTTGCTAGTAGCGAGTTGTAGGAGTATCACTCCCATTGAGGATTTACAATAGTTAGCACCGACCTGGAGGTTACATGATTCGTAATAAAATCATAGTATTTTGCTGTGCATTGGCATCAAAAATCGTTTTCGCTACCCTTCCCATCAATCAGACTCCTCCCCAAATCAAGTTAGGAAAGGATGCAGGTGGCAGGATTGATGGCAAGGCTTGGGACAGCAAAGATCTTCAAGGCAAAGTTCACTTACTTGTATACTCAGCACCAGGTTCTAAAGATCTCAACAATAAGGCAACCGAAGCTGTAAAGAAGGAAAAGTTCCCTCGCGATAAGTTTGCATCGGTCGCTGTTGTCAATATGGCCGCATCATGGTTACCAAACTCATGGATAAACAGCGCAATTAAATCTAAACAAGAAAAATACCCTGATACTATTTATGTAAAAGATATAAATAAATCTCTCGTGAAGAACTGGGACCTTAAAGACGATAGTAACGATATCGTTCTTTTTAACAAGCAAGGGGAAGTTATTTTTAGTTTTGATGGCGAGTTACAAGAAAAGGACATTATCAAACTCGTTGAACTTGCCAAAAAGAGTATTTTTGAAGAACCAAACGCTGCTCCCAATTCCTAAACAACCCTCGACAATTCGCTTAAGTCCCGAGGCACTTAAACCCTTAATTCCCATTCTATAATTACCGAATTCCCTTACTAAATTACTTGTGGATAAGCTTGGCCTATTTCTCTATAGGAGCATTAGGACAAACTTCCTATAATGCGAAGGCATGGTCTTAATTCCCAAAATATACTAATCATGCTTAGGCACAAAGCTTACAAGGAGCAGATCAATCATGTTTTTTTCAGCAATTTTAGGCATCATACAGGGGATCACCGAGTTTCTTCCCGTATCAAGTTCCGCTCACCTAATATTTGTGTCTTGGCTAATGGAAGGCAAGCCTCTTCCCCTTGCTGTCAATACAGCCCTGCATTTTGGCACTTTAATAGCTGTACTGATATATTTTTGGAGGGATTGGTTAGCCCTGATAAACGGTTCTGTAGCAACCGTCTTCAAGGGGCAAAAAAACTTTGAAGGAACAACCCTCCTTCCAGCATTATTGCTTGGCTCGGTTCCAGCAGGATTTGTAGGGATTCTAGCCAAAGACCAAATTGAAGATATCTTTCACAATCCCTTAAGCATCACTTTGCCTCTAGCTTGCGTGGGTTTTCTCTTGTGGTTTATTGACAAAAGGTCGAGTGGTTCGCTAAGTATGCAAGAGATGAACGTGAAGATGGGTATTTACATCGGGTTCGCTCAGGCTTGCGCTCTTATTCCTGGGGTATCTAGAAGTGGTGCCACCATAAGTGCGAGCCGAGCATTAGGTTTAAGTAGGGATGCCTCTGCACGTTTCTCTTTCCTACTTGGCACTCCAGCAATGGGAGGGGCTGCACTACTTCATTACAAAGATTTTATTGCAAGCCTAGGGGACCCCAGTTTTTATATAGGCATCATCACTTCATGTGTGGTTGGATGTCTAGCTATTAGATTTTTCTTAAAGTTTATTTCTCGCTTTGGTTTTTTAGCTTTTGCTATTTACCGAGCATCATTGGCTTTGCTTATTCTGATAATATATCTATATTAGGCTGAAATTTTACACCCGAAATAGGTCAAAAAAATCTGTGATCAACATACAAAATAAATAACAAATAGTGATCTTTTTACCTTCACAAAGTTGATCTAAATTTTTTTCACCTCAGTCTAAAACCTCTAATATAATGAATTTTTTGTTTTTTCTTTTGTTAAATGAAAGTTTGCGAAACAGTTTTTATAAAGGCGGATTGCTAGATTAAGTGCAGAAGAAAAAATTCCATCGCTTCGGAAGGCGGATTTAGTTTAGTCTATGAGGCTAATCTGCTTGCAAGAAAGGGGTATTTATGTCTGCCAATCTCACTTATGAGCAAAGGTATGA
>JBGCDR010000064.1:0-71127 GCA_045105515.1 Oligoflexales bacterium | reverse complement strand
GAAGATATTTAATTGCCGAAAATATGGTATTTTTCACTTATCACTGGAAAATAAGAAGATTTTTTAAAATTAATTTCAACCGCGATAAAAAAAACTGAGTTGCAAAGGCAAGAATTTAGTTTCCGACCAGACACTATTTAGCGAATTTTTTGGTGCTCTTCTCTCAAACTTAAGTACATTCTCTTCCATCCATCGATCATCTTCTTCTTTCATTTCTTTTTTCTTTTTCGGGTAGTGCTCTTTTTTTTGTTCTGCTTCCTGCTCAATTTCATTCAACAATTTCTCGATAATAAATTTGCGTTTCTTCTTGTTTTTCTACTCTTCTGGGAGTTCATCTCCTCGCTTCCCTTTGCCATATTTTTTGTCTTCCGCTTCAGCTTCAAGCATTATTTGTTGAATTTGAGCTTGAAGCTCTTCTTTGGTTTTTAACAACTGTTTATAATTCCTTGATTTGCTTTTATTGGCAGACGCTCTTATTTTGGTGCCATCCAAGCTAATATGGTTACATTTGATCAGCTTTGCTTTCTTGCAAAGCTCTAAGATTTCCAAAAATACAGAATCGATGGATTCACTATGTCTTGCTCGGAAATTAGCAATGGTATCATGATCCGGATGGCTATTATCTGCTAAAATACGAAAGCCCACATCCTCATAGGTAGCCTGCTCCAGCTTACGGGAAGATCGAATTCCTTTGGAATAGCCATAATTCAATATTTTTAGAAGTAGTCTCGGGTCATAAGCGGGTTTGCCTTTGCCCATCTTATATTGCTCATAAATAGCTTTGAGTTTCATTGATTCAATGATTTCACTGATAAAATTAGCCAAATGGCTTTCTGGCAGCCATTCTCTGATGTCAGCTTGAATATAGCGAAATGGAGAGGTCCTCTGGGATTGCCCAAAGGTGTTTAATCCATCAGATGGCTTCTAATAATTTTTAACTGATTATCTATAAGGTAATGCTCATGAACGCTTGGGATATTGAGATTTTCTAGCACAGCTTGGATTTCGTCCGTCTCCATTTCAACATAGATAAATCGTGCGAGATCATCTTGGATTTGCTCTACTTCAATGGAATGCCTTATTACTACCGATCCTAATTGATACACAGTAAGAGTATAATCTACAGCAGATTTTACTGCATCGTTTAAGCTTCCTTCTCGGTAAGCAGAAGCAAATTGGAGATGCCATAAATTTTGCTTTACTTGATCCTCAACTTGGCTCCTAAGCTGAGTCCAAATTTTAAATAAGACATGATTGTCTACCCGAACTTCTACCTGCTTACGGATTTTTTCCGATATTTGTGCCCATATTTCGTTTCTTATGGAATTGCCAACGCGGCTTTCGATCCCATCAATGACTTTCGACCATACCTTAGTCCAGGCTTCATCTCCCACTTGGCTCCATGTTTGAGCCTTTACCTGAGTGCTTACCTGTTCGCTAATTTGGTCCCATATGAGTAGATCCATAATGATCGCTGCTAGTTTTTTATTGTCTGATTCATATGATGGGAAAGACTCTGACAAGGAGCTAAAATGCTTATACAAATAAACCGATTTTAAGTGAGCTCTTATCAGAGAATAATTCCTTTTATTTCCTTTTTTTGATTTTCTCCAGGTATGAATTGAAGAGTCGGTATTTGATAGTAAGAAGCTAAGGTATTCTTCTTTACCATGATTAAATGAAAATACAGCATCATTAAAGGCTAGAATTTTTGCCCCTGAATCTAATGCTTCGTCAAAAAACAGGTATTGATCACCGTCTGTCTTCACTCCATAAAGGCTATTTCGTCTTAGTTCCTTACTAGCCTCTTGTGGCAATTTATCTGAACTCTCTAGAACTCGGATCTCGTCGATAGAAGTTTTTACATCATCCTCAGGTTGGCCCACACTTGCTATTTCACTCACAGTCTTTCCTAAAAGATTATCTTCTGTAAGTATGTAGGTAGAATTATCATGGTAAAGAAAAAGTTTGTCGTTTATTAAATTTCCGGGGGAATAAGACTCGTAAAGTTCGAAAAATGGAACATTTTTTTTACCAGTATCTTGAGAATTATTCTCTAACTTATCTTCAGGTTCAGAAAAGGTTTTGATTTCTTGCTTAATGGTCTCAGGTTCAAAATTGCTAGTATTGTTAGTGCTGTCACTACAACTAGAAATAGCGAATGCTATGCATGATATGAATATTTTGTTTAAACCAGGTCTATTTTCCATAATTTTCACCACCTGTTCTATTTCAGATAACACAGGAAATAAGTGCTAAATTGCCCCTGGATCAAGCTAAATGCCCTATTTCAACTAGATATTTGTGCAAGTGTTATGCCACGCTAATATGCTAATTATCAATAAAGAATAGATCTTTTATATATGACCAAAAGGTATACAGCTGTAAAAAGCTTAGGCAGACTCCTGGTAAATCCAGGAGGTCCTTCGACGCTGCTCAGAAGGACTAATTGATCACTCGACATGTACTCCCTCCTTTTCACTTTCGCTAAAGCTATGGTGGAAGATTGTCACTTCGAGGGTACTTTTTTTGTCACTTCGACGTTACTTTGTTAGTCACTTGGACGTTACTTTGTTAGTCACCTCGAGGGTACTTTTTCAGTCACCTCGACTGGAATGGAGAGGCCTCCTGCAAACTACCCACTGAAGCCCGCAACCAATGCCGCTTCGGCCCTGTTGCTTTTACTTTTTCATAAGTCCATCCTGCTCCCATCAGAGCATTTTTGACAACACGGGCAACGCTGTAGGTCAGCAACTGGGTTTTCTGGTTTGAGTTTTCACTCAAGAGCTTAAACCAATCTTCATTCCACATCCGTGGATTCTTCTCTGGTGAAAAAGGATCCTGCCATATGAAATCCCAGGGAGTGGACATCTTTACATTGAGGGCCTTGATGGTAGAGATCCCATCGCCTACATAAATGAACCATCGACAAGTGGCTTGAGCTAAAGTGGGATGGTTTATTTGAGCCTGGAAGGTTTGCTCATCTTGGGCGCTTAAGCTGCAGCACCAATCTCGCCAGTTATCTGGCCAGCTCTCCTGCCATTCACCTCTTGCACCAATAAGAGCGCTTACCAAATCAGCATTAATTTCAAGGCTATGAATCTCTAGATCGCTTGACCCGCTACCGCAAAACCAAGCATCAATAGTTGAACAGGCGTTATATGCCAAGCCTAGACCTACATCGAGAACATAGGTAGGGCTCAAATCTGATGCGAACTTATTTACGATCCCAGATGCCTGACAATACAGTGACTGGGCTTCCCACAGGGCTCCACCGTGGGAGTGATAACACTCATCGTGTTCTGGGTGAATGAGGGAAAGGCTACCATCGGCGGTTTTTATCAGTTTTCCTAGACTTGTCATTGAGTTCCATGGCTCCTGGGATTTAAGGATCTCGGGTTTTTACGCCATTAAAAAAAAACATGCAAGCTTGATAGACTTATTGACGGAGTGAACTCGATCGGTTAACTATATGGACCTCTACACGAGCTTTCTAGTCGGGGTGTAGCGCAGTTGGTAGCGCGCGTGCTTTGGGAGCATGAGGTCGCTGGTTCAAATCCAGTCACCCCGACCATTTTAAAGCTCAACAAAATTAGATACTTATAACTTCCTCCGGGAAGTTTTTTTTTGCCCAAAATCCAAAATGTTAAACAAATGTTAAACAAATTTTTGAGAACTTTCTTGTACCTCTGGTTCAACGATGGTTTTGGATAACTCAAATAGACGATCATTTGTCCTGTGAACATATCTCTGAGTCGTTTCAGATGACTTATGATTTAGAAGCCGCCTAACATCTTCGAGGTTAGCGCCATTCTTAAACCAAATCTCTGTACACGAGTGTCGCAAGCCATGGGGAGACACAGGCTTAAGACCCAACTCATTGGTCATCTTTCTCAACCCACGGTAGAACTTGCTGTGGTCTAGCATTCCGCCATGTTTCGCAGGAGCAACAAAGCTAGCAGGGAATTTATGTTTGCAAAGCTCTTCAAGGTAATTGGACAAAGCAACCGGCATAGGAACAAGTGCCCAATCTTTTTGTTTGGGGTATGGTTCAATTTCTCCAATAGACCTCTTGAACGCTTCACAAACTAAAATTTGGCGTTTGTCAAAATCAATAGCCTTCCACCGCAAAGCTTGTACTTCCGAAATCCTCAGGCCACTCAAAACTGATAACCATATAGCTGGTCCAATATAGTGATCTCTACAATGAATCAGGAGAGTCCAAGAGTCAGCAGGAGTTAAGTATTCTCGCTCCACTGTGTGGATTTTAGGTCGATCCAGCCTGGAAATTGGATTTTTTTCGAGATAACCAAAATACTCGACTGCATCTTTAAATGCACGGTTCAACAGGTTAAAAACATGGAGAACTGATTGAGAACTCAGCTTCTGAGAAAACATCTTTGATAAAACCAGACCAATCTTAGGAGTGGTCAGATTGATAAGCTTGATCTTTCCCATATGACCCTCAATATATGTCTGGTACATCCTAACCTGAGAACTATGCCAACCTTTTGATATCTTATGCTCTCGGTGTTCGAACCATTCTGCAAAGAAATCATCTACGGTTTGATCGTATTGGATATTCTTGTCGACCCTATCATGGTTTCCTACCTTTTCTAGTAATGGTCTTTCATACTTTAGAGCATCCGACTTTTTATCAAAAGTTTTAGATGGAAACCAATTGCCATACCTATCCTTAACCCTAACAACATACTTGATTTTCCCACTCTTAGTTCTTCGACAGTTAATAGCCATAGTTTTTCCTTTCAAAGGAACCTAAGAGCGTCGATATTTGTTCAATTTTCAAAGAGCAAAGAGGTTTATAATACAAGACTATCATATTTTTCCCTCTTTATTCCTGACAAGATGATTTACTCCATTCAATGAGTTCGTACTTACAAAATCTCAAGAGTCTTCCATATTTTCTGTGAGGTATTTTTTTCCAATGGACCCATGAATATAGAGTCGATGTTTTGACTTGTAGAAATTCCGAAGCTTCTTTACAAGTCATTAAGCGATATGTATCTAAACAAGCTATATTTTCTTTTTCATTAGAAGTGAGATGTTTTCGAGAGTAATGAATTTTTGGCTTATTTGACTTCACCATTAGGCAACCTTTCAATTTTTTGAATGAACGTGAGTAGTTATGATCTATTAATTCATGAGTTGGGCTGATGGGTTTGAGGTGTAAATAGATTTGATTCTAAATTGATTTTACAGCCCATATCTTTCATCCTAGACAAAATCAAACTGCAAGTATTAGGGCAAAGTTCAACTCCAAGGCCTACTCTTCCAAGCCGTTCAGCGGCCTCAAAAAGCGTCCCAGATCCGGCAAAGATATCCAATACCAATTCACCTTTAAGGGTGTGGTTTTTAATTGGGATGGTATAAACACCAACTGGCTTTTCTGTTGGATGAAGTCGGTGTTTGTGATTCACAGATGGGATGTTCCAGAGTGAAACTTGTCGACGATCACCCTTCCAATGGTCTGTAACTTTTGATCCGTCTTTGATACAGACCAAGCTTTGTTCATGTTGAAGATGATACATATGTCTCTGGAGTGAAAAATGATTTTTTGCCCATACAATCATTTGTTTGATATCATACCCAGCATCCATTAGAGATCTTGAAGTAATATCAAAGTACCGATAAGAGAACCAAACATAGAGAACTGGTGCTTGGCAGTTGCGAAAAGCATCCCCCCAGCTAATGGTATGATCGTTTTTTAACTTGAGCTTATATAGATCTTCATTTTCACAGCGTGATGTGTAGCTAATTCCGTAAGGTGGGTCTGTTATGCAGACTTTAATATTCTTTTCCTTTAGAAATTCCTTGAGCATTACTTTTTCAGTGCTATCCCCACACAGGAGCCGGTGTTCACCCATTTTCCATATATCACCAAATTTAACATTATAATCTTTTTTCATGACTACTCCTTTTGTGATTATTACAGGCAAGTTGGGATTTTTAAGAAGATGTAGTTTCTTTTTTGGAATTTATTCCCTGTGCCTGAGAAAGGTGAGGAATTGCTTTAGACAAGATGAGCTGCAAAAAATCATCTTTGGAAATGCAGCCATTTTTTCTGCTGTACATTTTGAGTTCTATTTCGAGCTTGTCTTTGCTAGAGAGAGTTTTGTTCTTAATTTCTTCGATCTCTTGATTTGTAAGTAGTATTAGGGATTTTTCGATCACATCATCTGCTTTAACTTTCCTGCCAAGGGATTTCTTATTGCATTTGTTGACGATAGCTCGAAGAACGCGGCTTGTGGGCTTGGAAATACGGATAGGAATAGTGCAGGTCGGAGAGGATTTTGGTGACGAACTCTGAGTAGTTTGAGAAGTATTGGACTCCGGCATAATAGACTCCTAGTTGAAATAAGTAATAGAAAAATTAATAGATGGGATTTTCGTATTTAGAGTAGTTAGTCAGAAAATAAGATTAAGATAATAACAATGATTATAGTAAGATAGAGTAATTCTTTTGGAGAATGTTCTCCACTAATTCTCTAGAGGATCTGTAACTGATTTTTGTTGTAAACTTAGCTTTTTTTTGTCTCGATTTAAGAAAATAAAAGTATCACCAGTGTTTGAAAAATTTTTTACATTGAAAAATAGTTTTGGAAATGAGTTTTTATAAATTTTTTGTTCTGCTTCGATTAATCTGCTTTTTATCTTCTCATTACCGCAACAATATAAAACAAATGTAAGATCATCATTTGAGTAGAATCGCTTCACAATAGATCGATAGCGTGCTTCACTTTTTTCCGAAGGTTCATACTCAATTGCTGCCCAGACAAGCTCATCTCCGATGCTTGTTAGCGCCAAGGCATCGGTATTTAAGCTTGCAAGACCCTTCTGCACATAGTCTGAAGATTTTTGCCACCATGTTTGAACCTGATTTTCTGTATAGTAATCTTTAATTTGTTTGAGCTTCAAAAATTTATGTCTGATATCAGCAAGGACAAGATCATGAGCAACAGCATCACTTTTCAATTCAACCCGAGATTCACCACCAATTTCTACAAATTTACCATAACCAAGCTTAGTTAAGGATAAAACCTTTTCTTTTGGGAGACCAATCCTATTATAGGAAGAGAATAATAAGCGATTCTTTTGCAAAGTTATAACGCGCTTATAAGTTGTTTTCATTGCATACATAGGGTAAATATCCCGGTGAATCTGCTTGTATGTCGCAACTTTAACTTTGAAGAGATATTTGAGCAAGTTAAGATCATGTTCGCTTAGGTGCATCATCATTCTCCGTCAATCTAGAATAAGCTTTCTTCATTCTTTTGTTAGAGTTAGCTTCATTTCCTAGCATTGGATTTAACAGTTTTTTCTTACCCGCTGTGAACAACTTGGATATATTTTCGCTTCTAGCCTTGATTGTCTTTTCTTCAATATATGGAGCTTGGACAATCACTTTTTTCGTTCCGAATGACCATATTCCGCGGCCTGGAATTTCAGGTAACTCGCAAGCATCTTTTGAACCCAAGACAATTAAGCTTCCCTGAAGAGAGTTTGCTCGAAAAGCTAATCTCCCAGATATATTCTCAGAAACTGAGGTTGGAATTACTTGTCGATCGAGTTTTTGTGTCGCAAGGATCATATGGATTGAAGCAGCTCTTGATAATTTGCATATAGAATCGGCGAGTTGCCTTGCTTCAAGTGCGTCCTCATATTCAGGATCATTTCTTGGCCGATTCATATATAAGACTGAACATTCATCAACACCAACAACGATCCTATCTTTTTTATCAATTTCAGGGATAATCTGCTTGCGATTACATTCTTCTAGGTAACGAAAGCGCTCTTTCATTTCCTTCTCTACCATTCTAAGTACGATGAGTGCTTCCTCCATAGATTTGACTACTTTGACATTTGGGCACTTAACAAAGTCAATCATCTCTACACCACCCTTTAAATCGACAAGATACATCTGTAGGTGCTTTGATGATTCAAGAAGACCCATGAGAATTTGCTTGAATGCAACCGATTTTCCACTTCCAGTCGTACCAGCTATCAGCATATGTGGCAGATCTGATATTGCCTGAGTGATTGTGCCTTCAGTAGATTGTCCAATAAAAAATGAGTCACGCGGTAATATTGTAGAAGCTGCTAAGTCAGTATATTTTACTGAGTCAGGGAATTTTTTGTCATTGAAGCTAATTAAGACTAACCCTGGTCTTGGTCCTAGTTTAATAGATTCAATGTTGGATCGGAAATTGGATTCTAGCCGTTCTCTTTTCTCTTCAAACTCTGATAGACCAATGCCATTGGCATCGAATAAATAACTTTTTCTGAATCTATCGAAACGATCAAATTTTAGCAGTTTTGGTGTGTCTTTATGACCATTTGTAAGACCAATTGATTGAAATATTTTTTGATACTTAGTTCTTCGGCCTCGTACGCAAATTCCCAATATGAGCACAGTTGGTGAGAGGATTGTCAAATATAGAAACAAGCAATGATAAATAACAGGAATATCCCATAACCAGTCTAGTCGTTCTAGTGAAAATAATTCAGGATCCAACTCATGAATCCACTGAATATGCTTGCCTGAAACTGCAATTTGGTAGGTGAGGTAGCCAACTACAGATAATATTCCAATCGTAATGGGAGCATATTTTGAAATAATTGATTTTATTAAAATCCAAATACCCATTCCTGAAATTACAACAAATTCGTTTAGGTGACTTGATATTGAGCTCTCTCTAGCTTGACTTTGATCTATTTGCAGTTTGTTGTTTTTTTTCATGCTCTATACCTTCGATGATATTTTGAATTTTAAGTTTTAGATTGATGGTGTCGGGGAAGAGAGTATTAGCATCAGGAGGGCTGAGTGGATACACAAATTAAATTTTGAATAGTATTAATAATTAGATCTTTCTAACCAGTGCACTAGCAGTGCCTGAAGCTCCTCCGGTTGCAGCTCCTAATCCAATATCTTTGGCATCTGATACTACCTGGGGAGTGTTTTCAGTTTGCGAATCATTCAGTATCCCCGCAAAGCATCCATATGCCAGAATCATAGTAGGAAGTGGCCCAACTATTAGCTGTAACCATGAGTAAATTGCATAAAATTGGTAGATTTTGGTTGTGATAAAGCTGGCTGAATATAATGAGATTCCATCTGAGATACGTCCCCATTCGAGCATAAGATCGGTTGACACAGCAATACTAGTCATTAAATGGTACAAAAGGATCCACAGCGGAGTCCAGAGAAGTACCGAACAATAAAGAGCAAACCAGGCTACCAGGATCTTCCATCTTCCTGCAATCACGAAGAAAACAAGCCAAGGAAAGATAAGAATTAAAAACATCTTAACCATCCCTTTCAGGTGAGGTGCTCTTTGAAGATATTCTGAGAATTTTTCTGCTCTTTCGGCTGTTAAAACAGCACCTACCTGATTTTTTTTGCCAAAAAGGGATAAAACGCCATCCCAAGAAGTTAGTTGATTCCAACCACGAAGAAAGTTTGCTAATGTGCCCCTTACTTCAGATCCTTTTTGCTCCCCAAGAAGACTCTCGCTTTGGGACATGTAGTGATTGACCAGGGTGCTAGAAGCAATCAGATTGTACTCTTGAAGAATTGAATCTTCAGTGTTATAAAAATTATATTTTCCACGATAAGCTTTCCAAAATGGCGCTCCCTTTTCTCCCGCATAACTGTGTAGTTGTCGCCTTAAAGAATTTTTTAAATCCAGGCAATTTTGCTTTGTCCCATCATCCTTTGTAATCTCGATTTCTTTAAGTTCTCGGTCTATGACACCATCAGCATTGAAGAATACATCTATTTTGTCTTGCCGGGCAGCTAAACTTATCAATGGTAAAACTTGCTCAAAACAGCTATCAGTATAAACATCAATTTTGTCCCTTAGATCCAAATCATCTATAGTCTGCGATCCGGCAAAAAGAATTGCTTTATAAAAAGCAGCTGGTGCTTCGAGCTCGGAGTTTGAGCTAGCAAATAATTCGTCAACAACTTTGCTAGCATAAGCAGCTATCTCTTCAGCAGTTCTGGTTAATAGATCAAAAATAAAACTAACCTTATATTTTTCATTGACCACTAAAGTTCGAGATGCCACATAGGGATTGTTATGCCAGGAGTCATTATTATAATTTTTTACCTCACTTTCACTACCCAATCTTAAGAGGGATATTCCGAGGACAAAGCATACCAGTAGCTTAATGAAATATCCTGGTCCTACGGAAGGTCCACAGCCAAAAGAGGGCGGAAAATATTTAGAGAAGTATTTCCAAATACCTAAGAACAGGGTAATCCCAAGTATTAAAGTGAGAATAGCAAATAAAACAGTGTGTGAGCTTATGATTTGAATGGAAGTTTGATGTAAGTACATGCCTATATAAGTATAATAGGCTTCGTAAGCTGTCGAACTAAACATTTTATCCCCTATCTTGAACAACCTATACCATCAGCACAGTCAAAGAATACGCTGTCCACTCGATGATTTATTCGTGAATTCTCAGAAGCACCTAGCTGGCGTTTTGATGCTGCTTCAATGAATCTTTCGCCTTCTTTATTGATCTGAAATAGTATTTTGTTTAGAGGAGTCGCTTCAATCCGTTCAATCGATTGCGTCAACTCGATTTGATCCTTTAAAGCACCGCGTTTGCGGGCTATATTTTCTTGTTGCACATTGGAAATATTTGGATTGGTACCTACCTTGCTTGCCAAAAAATCTAAGGTTTTTGACATATCTTCATTGAATTCACCTATAGCAAGAGCATCTGAAAGTTCCTTACAATATATCTGTCTTTTTTGATAGGGCAGAAAAGCAAGGGACATTAGTGTTTGACGATCAAGGATTTTTTGATTGCCCCCGCTAATTTGTTGTAGCTCTTGTTCTGATACCTCTACTCGACCCTCATTTTTTGCGATGCGACGCATAAGTTTGTCACAGAGGTCTCGATGCTTTGCCTGCTTGATCTCGAGAAGATAGGTACGTGGAGTGAGATTCATTCGTCTAGGCCCATAGTCTACACTTATTCGATTTTGCTTGATGATATCATCCCCAATCATCGATTTTACTAACCCAACGAGTTCATTGCCTTCAGTGCCATTGAGCCCAGCCCATTTTGCTGTATCTTCAAGTATTTTCAGAGAATCAACTCGTTGGCCGGCCCAATCGGTGAGTTTTCTATCATGACTGTTATTGCAGACATCCATGGCCTCCTCAAAGTTACCGCTTTTTGCATCAATCTGGTTTCTGACGCATTGAGAACGCTCCTGATAGAAATCTGAAACTCTTTGATCTACGAAGCGATTGATAGCTTGACATTGCTTAAGCCTCATGTCGGTAAGGAAACTTGCTCTTAGACGAAACTGCTTTAATATGGCACACCATGTAGGGCTCATATAGCAAACTGTAAGCATAGGCGAGGCAGCAACAATACCTTGCCCAAGATTTTGCAGGTAGTTAGCATTTAGGATATTTTTTAGAGCAGCTTGCATGGTAGATTTGAAGTCGATTTTTCCACAATCAGAAGTCACTCCCACATCTACATCTAAGCTAATTGGAGCATGTCGGTTAAATAGTGGATCTTCAAACGGTGAATAAGACTTATAGAGGTAGTCTTGAGAGCTCACACGACTACTTGATTTGAAACTCATCTTTCCTAGAGCTTGACTAGAGAGAAATAAAGATAGTAAAAACGCTAGATTATGCATACCGTCCACCTTAGTATTGAATTATTTTTTTTACTTCTTAATGCTTATTCTTGCTCGACAAGGTATTTTAAGGCTTGCCATTTATCTGGGTATTTTTCAAAAGCATCAATTACTTTTGCTGTATCTTTGGCATTTGATGGACACATCCAACGATCGTATGCTGTTTGTCTGTAGCGAAAGGCTCCTTCAGTACTCTTACTCTTGTTCATGTAGTAAATGTCAGCATACTTACCTTTTTTAGTTCGTAGAGATCGGATAATTTCTTGATTGGCTTCATTCAGCAGTGAAGATTTTTTCGCAATATGATCTACGTTATCAGTACTCATTTGAAGAAAAATATAATTATCAGCAACTCCCCAAAATGCTTTGCCCACTTCTAGGTCAAAGTAATTTTGGGGCCTTGGCGTTAAGGTAATTAACCAGCATCCCCTTTTCCTCATCGTTTCTGCAAAATCTATGGCAAAGTCTCTAAATGCAGGATTATTTCGTCCCAACATAGCAAACTCTTCCATAACCAAAAATCCGGTTCTTCCAGCATGTTGAGGCAGGCTGAGAATGCAGCGGATTTCTTCAATAACTGCCATAGTCATCAATGTTTGTAGAGTTGGATCACCATCTAAAGCATCAAGGTCATAAACATAAAAGAGCGTTTCTGAATCGAGAGATGAAGACTTGCCTGAGGTAAAAAAAGCTGCGTAGGTCCCATCTCCATAAAACGGTTTCAATTTCGAAACTAGAGTTTCAATAATAGAGCGATCGCTTATATTTTTTCCCTGTACCAAGCTACCAAGCTCTACAATGAAATCATTCATATCTATGCTTACTGGAGTATTGTCTTTGTGCTTGATAAACTCACCTTCGATGTAGTCTAGACCATGTCGATCTAGTTTCTTCAGATAGGCTAATTTAAGAGCTTTAGAGATTAAAGTTTGATGCTCACTTTCAACCGAGAAACTAGGAGAGGTTAACTTTAATGCCATAGAGATCATTTTAGTCAGAAATGCAATCTTTTCCTCGTTGTAGAACCCGCGGAATGGAGAAAAGGGAATCTTCTGGTCTCGTTTGAAAACTGTTAAATCGCCGTTGTAGTATTGGCTTAACATCCCGTAACTAGACTTCTTATCTATGATAAAGACAATTGGTTCAGGACTTAGTTTTTTGACTGACTGAAGCCAATCTACCACAAAAGCCGATTTGCCTGATCCTGTATCTGCAAGCACAACAGTGTGATTGGAAGTTTCGTTTTCTAGCAAAGAGAAGGGTACAAGATTGTTCTCTCTTGATAAGTGCAGACTTACAGGTGTTCTAGATCCTCTGAAAGAATCGAATACAGGGATGAAATTGATTGTATCAGATCTTAGTATTCGGATAGCACGCCTTGTAGAGAGGTCTGCATCAGGGGTATAGTTTAATGGCAGTCCATTCATCCATAAACCAAGTCCAATATCTGTTTCAGAGATGACCTCGCATTCCAGGTAGCTGTGGCAGATGTGACAAATTTTGCGTGTTTTTTCGTCAAGCTCCTCATCGGTTTTACCATCGATGATTATACAGAATGTCATGTGAAGAACACGGTCATCAAGAGCTAACTTATACTGAACTTCATCGATTTCAGCTTTTTGGACTCTAGCTTTGGCTGTAGCAGCATTTTCAAGAAAAAATTCCTTCATTCCTAGGAACTTCTTCACATCTTGAACCCTGGGAAATGAGTAATTGATGCTAATCCGAAAGGGAAAAGTTAAGCCAACAAAATAAGCCATTCCTCCAGGGTAGGAATAAGAAGGAGCAGTTTTTATCGTCAAAGTCCTGGTCTTGTATCCTTCACATTCAATACCTTCAAAACTAAGTTTTGGTGTTGAGAAAATTAGCTGTTCAGATATGGCAACGTTTTTATTGAGAGGAGCAAAAGTTCTCTTGTAGTAGGATTCAGGATTGAACTGCTTCCTAATAATTCTAACTAACTCGTCACCTGCTAACTGTTTGATAGATATTTCACTATTTTCTTTAAACTCTTTAAGTAAATGATCGAATTTTTGCAGCTCGTTTCTAAAATCTTTTAGCTCGCGACCAATGGAAGCATTAGGTTTTGACAAGTCGCTTAATCTAATCTTGGAGGTTTTTGCCATGAAGTGCCTAACTGAGATCAGAAGCTGCCGCTGAAGTGGACTTGTCTCTGATGCTTTCGAGCAATCTCTTTGAACTAGTTTAAGCCTTTCTTCGAAGAGTACTTTAGAAACTGGGTGAGGTTTGTCAAAAGTGTCCTTAATATCCTGTATTTTATTGTCTAATGGTGAATACCTAGAGCTATCGAATAGCACTTGGAGGGCACAATTTTCAGGGAGGGAAAACCACTGCTTTAGAGTGGAAATGGATCTTAAAACTTGGTCTTCTGTCATGGACTCATGCTCAAGGAGCTCCACTTTAAACACAGCTCCTAATGATCCATCCTTTAACTGAAATATACCTAAGTCATCCAAGTATTCCTCATAAGGTAAGAGGCTTCCTAGGGATTCAGGTCTTTTAAAAAGAGCATCTGTAAGCATATTTCGTTTTGCTAGTGCGTTTTCAATGACCTTCATTAGTAGACCCACCTTTTCTTTGCTCATTTTTTGGAATTACCAATGGTTTAATTTTCTGCTCTTGAACCTGCCAGTGAGATCTTGTAAGCACCGTACGGATCCAACCTCCGCGAAAATAGTCACCATTAGGTAACTCTTGCGGATGTACCCAGATATCTGCGATCTGTGGTGTTGTTCTCACAGGAACTAGTAAAGGGTGATCCACTGAGTTTAGAGCTTCATTGATTTCAAAGGTATTTTGATAGTCAGCGGTTTTTTCAAGTAAATTAAGGCTGGGTGCCCTGTTGATAGCGCACCCTCCAACTAGGCTTGTTAGTATGAATATTTGGATTAAATGCATAAAAATTCCTAATGAAGAATGTTGCTTAAATAAGAGGTATTGCCTTTCTTTGACTCTGTCCGTTTAAAGTACCAATTAGGCAATTGGGTCTTTTCTTGGACAATAATCCATACCTCTTGGCCAGATCCGATATTAATGGTTGGTAGAAGCTTCTCGGCGTGTTGTAGGTACCAATTGGTTATTGTATTTGCTGCGTTGCTAGCACCTCCTGCTGCGATATACTTCTGCTGAGATCCAGAAATCATTGTGGATGTGCTCTGAGCATCCCTTAAGGTACTAGTTTGTGCTTGGCTTACTGCAGAGCTTATTCCCTCCACCACTGATGAGAGAAAAGCCATGGTTGCTACTTGATCTTGCTTACTGCTTACTTCACCCGCTATCGCAAATGAATTGTCTTTCCCATCCGCTACAAAACCAGATACCTTTCTTTCAAAGCTCTTTCCCGATCTAGATACACATGAGATCTTGGCTACTTGCATCTCAACCCGCTCGATGGAAAGGTTACCCGTGGATTTTGCAATGAGGAAGCAACCTGATAAGTCGATTTGACTTTTATTTGGTCCGATGAATGCATAATCAGCTTGGAGTAGGACTGGCAGGGCCTTTCCTTCTGGTGCTTCTATTCCGGTCAAAAGTTTAGCTTTCACAAAAGATCCAGAAGGGATTGTCACAGAATCCCCTAGTGGTTTTTCGGATGTCTGCACAGGGAAGGAAATTATTGACCGACCCTTGCTTGAGATCTTATTGCGCATTGAACTATTAGGATGTCTATTGGCCTGCGAATAAAATATGTTTCTCTCTTCTGGGATAGGCCCATTTGCAAGAGTAGTTTCGAACTCGCGAACAGCTGAGCTTATCTGTGGACCAGCTATTGGTGTTTGATTTAACGGAGCAGGATCATGCTTTGTATTTTCCTCTTCTTGCTTTTCCTTCTTGCTCGTGTTTTTGTTTCGAAGCGCCTGTTCGTCTTTGTACGCATTTATTTGCTGATGCATTTGGCTAAGTTCGGCTTCGAGTTCTTTGATTTTTGAGCTATAAATTTTCTCCTTTCGTTTATAAATTTCCGAGTTTGAGGACAAAATCCGACTAGTGGACGGTCCCTCACTTTGGCTGCTTATTGTGGTAAGGCTGTGATTTTGACTTTTGCTGAAAAAATAAATTAATATAAGCAACAAAAAGCAGATGAAATAAAAATAGTACTTAGGCTCGATACGACTTTTTCCGACAGTCCGTCTGAAAAGTGATTTTAGAGATCTACTCATATATGCCCCTTACTTTTTAAGAATTGGAGAAATTGGTAAGGTCACAGCTCGATAGGTGGAACTAGGTTTGGTAACAATACGTAGAAGTGTTTGTCTGTCGCCTTTGTCTGTGCCTAAAATGCTCTGATCTACTTGAGAAAGAAGTGCAATATTTGGCCTGCCAAATAAGAGGCTCTTGATGTCGATAGCGAGTGCATTATTCTCCTGATGGTTTATCACCTTAAAGACATATCCATGAAATCTTGGCCCAGTATAGATTGTGATTAGTTTTGCTGAGACCTCTTTAATTCCAGTCCTGACGTTTTGGCTCAAATTTCGGACTTTGTAGCCGATCACGCTATCCTTGCGAATCATTGCTTTCATCAACTCTATCTCTGTTAAGCCAGTGCCCTCCTGCTTTCCAAATGATGGGTCTAGTTGTTCTTTTTTGGGCTTGAGATCATAAAAAGCATTTGTTGTTTCATGCAATGTTGACTTTACTGTTCTGAGCTTCAGGTTAACAATACTATCGTTTGCTAAGATAAATGTTACGTTTGCACAAGCTGAACCAGATCGTGGCCGAATTGATAGGATTCTATAATCAGGATTTTCACTGTCTGCAGGTTTTATTTCAAAATGCTCAGCTTGTGTAATTGTCTTTACTTCTTCATCAAATCGAAAAAGGGTCTCTGTGCCGTGCGACACAGTTACATTTTCTCGCTCCGATCCATAGAATAAAGACTTAGCTATAGCTACTTGAGTGAGACAAAGGCCCACAATTATAATTAATATCTTCATCTTTTTTGCCTATCTTTTTAAATTCTTACGTTTGCGGAAGTCGTCCAACTTGGTCCATGAAAGCTTAGTTATTTCCAGGTACCATCTTTTAGACTGATTAGGGGGAACAAGCTTGAGTGTCATTTCTACAACCTGATCTTCATTGCCTAAAGATTTGCCGGATGAGTAGAACTGTGCTGTGGCATAAGCTAAGATATGAAATGATCCTGAGCCATCTGTAGAAATTTCTTTCTTTTTTATTTTAAAAATTTGTGCAAGATCTTCACTTCTAGTCTGTTGAATCCATTCTCGGGAATCTGCTTCGAATTTTACCCTAAGCTCCCTACTCATAAACCGAACTAATCCCTGATACTGATCTTCTATTGTGCTTGCGTTGACATTACCTAAGCTACTGAGAAAGTCATTTGCTGCATCTTCGATATAAGAATCTGGAACATTTTTGGGTGTAGCTGCTGTAAAACTTTGAACGCCAGGAGCAAGTATATACTCCTTGCTTCTTAAATCATTGTATAGCTGCGAGATTTCAATCCTCGAGATGGAAAAATAACTAATAAATAGGATGGATAAGACTCCAATCATGTAGCTTAGAACTAGCTTTTCTCTCAGTAGAGCAGCTCTGTATGAAATGTATTTTGGTAGTCCCCTATATTTGGCATCTTCCCCGGCTTTTTTTGGTGGTAAACATTCTGTTTGCTTGATGCCCTTTTCCCTTGGACCAATCATTTTTCCTCCTAGTCAGAATAGATTTTATTGCCTTTAGGGTTCATCAAGCCTGGTAGCTTCATGCCAAATTTCTTGTAAGGATAATGTAGAAAAATACCTCGATTGTTCCTCTTTCGAATCGCAGGTATGATTCCAAGAGTTACTAACAAAGAAAGAATCATGAGCTTCCAGGAGTAGATAACGATCCCAAAAACGGTCATAGCAGCTAAAGCAGAAAAAATTTCTCCTAGCATGAAAAGATCAAAAACCATAATTGGTGTATCAACAGTTTGGCTAACTTTTGTTGAGTGCTTTTTTCTAATTCCTTCATAGTTATGCATACCTATCCCCCAAAGACAGATCCGCCACCTGAAGCTTGAATTTCAAATATTCCTTTAATCCACATGGGTACGGTACCCATCACAACTGCCCCGAAAATGCAGACAATAGCCATGCCGAATCGCTGTTCTTTAAGGTTCCATCCAGCTGCAAGAACGGAAAGGCCTGCTAGTATTCTGGCGCCAAATTTGAAGATTGCACTATCAATCATTCTTAAAAGAGTTGATGCTGCAGTTAAGTCTTCGAGTTTTTTTGTTCCCTCAGGTAGATTTATGCCCGCAGCTTCTAAAAATCCTGGTAAGAAGAAAAAGTAGATTCCAAGAACTGCGATCAATAAGTAGAGCATTCTTTGATTTGTATCAGGCATAGTGACTCCATTATTATTTGTTAGAAAGAATTTGAAGAACTTTTTGACTCGATAGGTAGCCGTCAAGGCGATAAATTTGCTTTGTTTTGCTATCTGCAACGAATAGAACTGGCCAAGCTGAAATTTTCTTATCTTTTAACTCCTCTTTAGTCGCTTTAAAGATTGGGAACGGAACTGTATAGCTTGGTTTTTGCTGATCGACTTGTCTGACTTCAACAAAATACCCCTCTTTCTGAAGATCCTGCATGGTCTGCATCATATTTTTACAATGATGGCAATTAGAGTCGAAGTATAAGCGAAACCGAAACCTATAGGGATCGCTAGTGGTCTGAGGTAAATCATTAATCTCTCTTAATATGGCCTCTTTTTCCGTATCCTTTAGTTTCATCTGATTATCAGTAAGATAACGAGAAAGGTTGGCTTGGAGCCTACTCATCAATTTATTTTTAGCCTCAATAAGCGCAAACCAATTCTTGATATTTTCATCACTTGGGTTGCGAGCTACTTCCATGAATGGTTTAGGTGGCTTGTAGTCTCCCTCCTCAAAAAATTCATCATTCTTAGGGTCAAGGTATTGATTCCAATTGAATCTTTCTTTTTTATGAGTCTTTTTCATCTCCTTCTTTTCAGGTTGTTTTTTTCTTGCCTCTTTTTTGTTCCAGTAGTCAATTTCGCTGCCGAAATAGTCGAAGGCTAGCGAATTATTTACTACTAGTGAATTAAGAACGAAAAATAAAATGATTACGGATAAAATTCGATGCATTTTGCTTCCTATGCAAAACTGGCTAATTCTGAAAAATCTATAATGCCTTTTTTTACCAACTTTTCTGCTTCTAAAGCCAAAGTGGTAGATTTATTTTTGCTTATAATATCCTCCTTTTCGAGATATTCGATTATTGCTATACGTCCGATCACTCCACCTTTGCATTGCTTACAACCCATAGGGTTAACTTTGTATCCAAAATCCAATGATATTCTGCAGTGAGGACAAATCTTGCGAAGTAAACGCTGAGCAACTGATAATCTTAAGTTTGTTTCTATGCTAAATTGATCAACTCCCAAATTAATTAGGCGGTCAATTACTTCCTTAGCACCGTTTGCATGAACAGTTGACAGCACTAAATGACCGGTTGATGCTAATTTCATGCTCAGATCTGCTGTTTCTGGATCGCGGATTTCACCTAGTAAGATGACATCAGGATCTTGACGCATAAGTGCACGCTGAAAGCTATGAAAGTCTCCTTCGCATGAGATATTAGACTGAACTATGCGCTCAAGTTTTTTCTCGACAGGATTTTCCAAGGTGGAAATATTTTTTCCTTGTCTATCCATTTCTTCTAATAGCGCATAAAGGGTGGTAGTTTTTCCGCTACCCGTTGGACCCGAAATCACGATTAAGCCATTGTGTTTTTGAATGTTTTTTTTCAAAATAGCAATTTTGTTAGGATCCAGACCGATTTGCTGTAAGCTCAAACTTTGATCTTGGTATTGAATGCGTACAACAATCTTTTCAGATCCACTTGTTGTAGGGATAGAGTTGACTCTCATATCACAGCCTAAGGTGGCAAAGCTTGCTCTTGAGTCTTGGGGTTGGGAAACAATTGCTAAATCTAAACCTAGGATCCACTTCAATTTATTAGTAAGTGGCTCTAAGTGTTCTTTCGAAATTGTTTTCCAATCATGAAGTTGACCATGTATGCGAAAGCGGATGATGTAGCAATCTTCAAATGGTTCAAAATGAATGTCGCTGCACCTTGAGGTGCTAGCCTCTTTCAAGCATTGGGCAATGAGTTTGGAGAAAGGGTCAATTTCCTGTATTTTCTCATCTGGGTTTAATTCTGATGAAACAACAATTTGATTGCTTTTCTTATCAGGGCTTTCCTTGCCTAGTAATAACAGCATTATACTTTCTGATACTTGGTAGATGCGGACATCCCTAGCATGCCGTTTTTCCAATTTTTCAATCAAGGTATCGGAAAACTCTGTGGTGATGTATTCAATGAAATTGTTGCTAGCGCATTCGATTCTAAGGGCACCGAATGTAAGATTCCTAGGATTGCAAAGCTCTTTAAGTTCCTTGATCCCATAAGGACATTTTGGGCGAAAATATTGCATTAGCAAGCAGTCCAAAGACTTCTGCTTAAGAAAACCTAGTTCCACCATTAATCGCCCTATTTTTCTTTTTCTGTAAGGAATTACCTTGAGAACAGTTTTCAGTTGATCTTGATTAATGGTTTTTTTGCTAAGAACAAACTCTCCAAATTTCATAGACTTCCCTTACATGCAGCCTTAACTGCACTTTTCCATATATGAGAAATACTTCCCCTTGCAGCATCAACTGTGCACTTTGATTTTTGCCATACTACAAATAAGAATTTATCTGGCTTACCTGAGAGGCGGCCTGCTTCATTGACCCCTCTTACACGTAACCAAGGAATGCTTTGCCCCTCTCTAAATGAAGAGGTCGAGTGTGGGTAGATCATCTGCCATTTGTCGGTTAAATTACTATTAACACTCCTGAAAACATCAGATCCAATGCTCTTGATTCGAGAAGCAACCAGCAGAGCTGCAGTAGTTGTGTCAGAAGAAGTAGCTATGCCAGTTCGAGGAAAATGGATGCCCCAAGCCGTGCAAACAGGTGCATCAGTGGGTGGATAGCGAGGCAACCACGCTGCAAAAGGGTGTGAACATGAAAACTCTATCCCTCCACCAGTAACACCCCATTGGCCAGTAAGCCCTACTGCTGAACCTTTAGTTAAGCATGCTTTAGGTCTTGGAGCCCAAGCTAGAAATTGTGTCTGCAGTTTGTCAGCAACGCCTGTTTGCCAATTTGAACCAAGATGCTCACTAGCAGCGGAAAAACATAGGAGATCAGGAACTCCACCGCCACATGGCAAAGCACCAAACGCTACTTGACTCAAGGGTACGTTAATCACATGTGCATGGTATGAATATGCTCCATGATCATCTACAGCAGAAAATCCGATTGGGGAACTGTAAGGAGCGATCTGCCATTTTGCAAAAGGTAGTGATCCAAACATTGTCTCTCCAGGATGATGAACCACTTCTATAAAGTATTTTGGTAAATTATAGCTAACATGAGCACATGGCCAAGGAGGTAAGGGCCAAGGGCTTGGGCACCAGCTGTATCTAACCCGAAGGTTCATTTCCTGTTCAAATTGCATGGTGTTTACGACATCACAAGCATTTGGAAACTTAAACAGCTTTCCATAGCATTTCAAACTTGCTAGAAGTGAAAATAATATTGTTAGATGCTTCATGAATTGAGACCACTTTTAGATTTTGCAGATTTAAAAAGCGTAGCCACTAGTTCTTTTCTTAATTTCGCTAATGAATGATTAAGGGTTTTATAGAACTCATCTTCAGAGATTCCAAGAATTTTGGAAATTTCTGTTGAGTTTAAAGAGTGCCAAAATCTAAGAATGATTAGCTCCCTTTGCTGCTCAGTTAGTTTACTTAACGATTTTCTTACCTGGATATATAGTTTTGAGTTCAATGATGTTCGCACAATCTGATCTGTTTCATTTGGGTTTTGTTCCTTACCTTTAAGATAGGTATCTAGGTTTTGTTTGTCTGAAACTCTCTGTGCTGAATCGTCATCTAGATATGAATGTACTGAATTTAAACCGTTCATTATCGCTCCTTAAACAGCTTGAAGAATATGAGATGTAGATACTTGGGGACAGGGGCCTTTGTCAGGGCTCTTGATATCAACTCTGTATGTAAATCGGGTTCTTGTTGGAATAAGCCTGCCACATTTTGCTATTAACACTTGCTGGTTATATGACCATAAGATTTGCTCAATTTTATTTTTTAGCTTTATGGCCTCTGAGGAACTATTTGCGGTAGCCTCTACTCTCATTTGTTTTTGATCACCGTTTTGAACTGCTGATATGAAAAAATTGCTTTCAGGAAAAACTCTTCTTAGTCTAAATAAGTCACGATCAATAAACATAGAAAGCTGTCCTAGAGATAAATCCTTAGTATCTTCGTAATTGATACCTTTACAGGTTACTGATACGGGGATGTCATTCTTGATCTGAACGAACTGTTGGGACATTTTGTCTCCTTTAGAAAACATTGTTTCTCTCACCTACGGTTTTTGGCCCAAAAACATACCGGCCACCTGAAATTTAACTCAGAATAAACAATTAATTTTAGTTGGTTATAGCTCTATTTTTTGTTCCAGCCTTCGGAGGGTTTTTGTCCTGGTCATCATTCTTTTTATTAATTTTTTGTAGTGCTTCTTTTATCCACGCATTGCCAAGCTTTTTGAGAGCTCTGTCTCGGCTGTTCTCAACCGACCTTCTATGTAGTTTCAGTGATCGAGCTATTTCTCGCTGGGAGAGCCCTTTCCAAAAAATAAGAAAAATAATTCGCTGTTCTTTTTCTGTTAGTAGGCTTAGCAAAGATCCTAGCTGGTTTTTGAATGCCTGTAATTTGCCCGTATCTAAAGATTCTTTTGCAATGTTTCCATAACTCGTCTCATACTCATCAATTTTCCAGGGATCATCCAAGAGGCTTTCTGTTCTTCCTGATTCAACCTCTTCTTGAAGGTAATTTTCCCATGTGACCCTATCCCAAGACCTAGTTTTGGCTTTTAGCTGCTTTTTTGGCAGTAATTGGCCCTTAAATCCTTCCCAGGGTAATTTAGCTTTGCTCATTTTGATCTCCATTCCGTGTAATCTATTGAAATCAATTAGAGTGCGGGCTCTAAAGTGATTCATATGGAACTTTTAAATTATTTAGACTTGAAAAGTTATAGGTAATTCATATAGATTTCACTAAATGAAGATTGGTTTCGGTAAAAACCATACAAATGAGACTCAAGGGGGTCTGACCATATTTATGAACGATAATTTGCGCCAAAGAATTCAAAATCAGTTGCGTCAGTATTTGAAGGACTATCGCAATATTAACAACTTAAGTGCAGAACTGGCTGCCGAGAATTTGGATGTTGAAATTGCAACCTATAGGATCTTAGAGGGAAAAAAGCCATCCAATAGGGTTATTTCAGTGTTAGAGTATCTCCATAAAATTGCACAGTTAAATAGGATGAGCCTAACATCATTCATTTCTTTTTTGGAGCGTAATGGTCGCACTGAAAGTGGAACCTCTGAGATAAAAAGAAAGCTCTTTAATTGGGAACAAGAGCTATTGGATAAGTTTGATTTTGTGGGAATACCTTTAAGGAACAGGTTTCTCAAAGGACTTTCTTTGATGAGTAAGGATGAAGTTACAGATAGTCTGACTTGCTTGACCAGGATTGTTTCGTTGCCTAAAAGTAAGCGGATTGTGCTGTTTAACCTAGTTAAAGAGATGGTGTCAAAATGAGAAGACGCAAATGTATCATTATTGATGATGAACAGCATTATAGAGAAGGTCTCCAGGAATTTCTAAGTAGATATTGTGATGTCGAAACTTTTAAACATCCTGATGAATTTGCTGAGACAATTAACTCTCCTGAAGATTTAAAGGGGGTTTATCTTATCGTTTTGGACTATAGGTTTGATACCTTTGATGCTGATGATAAAGATATTGTTTCCTTCATTCGGCAGGACCTGAATTACAAGGGGAAGTTAGTCTTGTGGAGCTTGCAAGACCGGTTTTCAGAGAAATTTATTGAACCTATTGATGCAGTGTTGCCAAAACGTTTGATGACTCTGCCTGAGATTGAGCAATGTATAGAAGAGCAAAACAAGTCTTAATAACATTGGTAATACTTTGTATTTTACCAAGCCACTATGCTTCGGGTATTTCTTTAGTGCTTGGTGAACGCTTGGTACCTAATAATCCTTGGAGAAACCAAGTCATAAAGATGCAGTATGAAATTGCTATTGCTCATGCTCTTAAATCTCATAAAAGGACCTTTCCAAACAGTAAGATTAATTTGCTTACCAGCTTTGATACTGGCCCTGCTCAAGGTTTTAAAATAGCTGAGAAAGAAAAGGCATTGGCTGTGGTAGGGTATCTTTATTCAATGGAAGCAAATGAAGCAGCTCAATTAGCGGAAAAGTATAGAATACCATATATTACGCCTGTTTCACCGTTGCAGAGCATTAGAAATGACTATGCATTTTCTATGATGAATTCCTTCGATATTTTGTCTGAAAAGATGAAATTGCTTGCCAAGCAAAAAGATTTTGTAAATCCCTCCATCCTCATAACGCCAAAGACATATCTAGCTAACTATGAGTATGATCGCATTTTTAGAGAAGCATTTAATGTAGTGGAAACAATCTCAGAACAGAAAGATGTTTCTAAAAAGATAGAGAATAAAATTAAGAATCTTAATGGCTATGACAAAATCAATATCCTTTTATCTGGTTTTGCGTTTGAGCAGGTAGATTTAGTTAAAAGCCTTACTCAAGGAAAAATAGCAGACAAGATCAATATTCTTGTCCATTCCCAATGGACATATTGCTTGGATATTTTAAGCGCAACTATAAATGATGACGCTAAAAACTTTTATTTTATTTCAGATCATTTTGAGAGTCTCGGAAACTCAGTCAAGCTGCGCTTAGAACTGAGTCAAATCTTGGACAAAGAATCCGCTTTGACTGGAGAAGACCTCAATCAGCCAATTGTTTATGTTTTAAGAGATATGATTGCTTACATTCTGATGCTTGCTGAAAGCTCGAAGGATAGAAATGAGTTTTTAAGGAAAGCTAGGTCTGGAAAAACTGTAGGTGTTTCAGGGGTATATTCTTTCACTGATGGAAAACCTGAGCGAGAGGTGTTTTTAGGAAAATGGGTAAAAGGCAAAATAATACCAATCCGGCGACTATAGGCCGTTATTTGCATTCTCAGATTAGGAAGCATGCACTTTGGACCGGTGTAAGCTTGCTAGTTATCAGTATTGCAGTAGCATTGTTATCTATGAAATTTTCAACGGAGCGCCTTGTTAGACGCACATGCGCTGATGTTGGAGAAAATTCGAGGATTCTTGTAGAAACCTATAGCATATCCCGGTATCAAAGCTATCACAACGAAGTTATTGAGAAGCTAAGTGCACGCTTAGATGTCAAAGATCTACATGTAACGAAAATCAAGCCTGAATCTTCTTGGAATCACTATAAACTAGACGATTGCTTTCTCGATTGGAGAAGTAATTTTAAAGTAAAATTTTATGTACCAGCACAATGGAATGACGAGGAATATTTTGTAAGGGGGACCTTACGGCCAAAGTATTTTAGATCTGATCTTTTTTTGTTGATGGTGCTCTTAGCATTTTCACTACTAGTAAGTTACCAATTTGGTACTCGAAAGCTCCTTAGGCGCATTGAAGATAATATTGCTGGGCCGATTGAGGAGGTTTGGCAAGGTTTACAGACTGGAGAAGAACCTAGAAGCTTGGAGCTGAAAGAATTTCAGGATCTATGGTCATCATTACAGGAATATAAAAATCTGTTGTTAGAACGTAACCGAATGCTCTTGTCTACCCAATATACGCATGAACTTAAAAGACCTTCTTATTACCAACATACCCAGATTCAAAGGATGCTTCATCTTGATAGCGTTGAAGCACTAAGAAAATCACTCATAGAGACTCATGAGCAGTCGAGCATTATGTTAACGCAGATGGAAGATGCTCTAAGAAAAATTGCTAATAATGACTTTGCTGGAGATTTGCAGAAAATTGATATAAGGCGAATGATACCCAAAAGTTTTAAAAATGTGGAAGTACTAGGATCACCTTATACATTTGGCGATATTACTAACTATAAGATATTATTTAAAAACTTATATGGTAATGCTGAGGAGTCAAGCCCTAGTAAGGATAACATTCGTACTATAATAAAAGAGCAGAATGATTCAGTAATTATAAAAATACAAAATCCGGTTGAACAAGGAACTCAGATAGATACAAGACAAATATTTATAAGTGGGGTAACAAGTAAGGCTAAGGGCACGGGAATGGGCCTTAGCCTATGCAAAAGCATAGTAGAAATTCATGACGGAAAAATATCCGCTTCTTATGAAGAAAAATGTGGCTTATTTGAAGTAGAAGTTGAGCTTCCTACAATTATGGGGATTCATTGTAATGCACAAGGAAAGCAAGTTTATCAGTCATGATGATGGAACCAAAATCCATGTGGTTCAAACTATCTTAGATCCAAAAAAAGTCACCACACTTCTTCTTCCAGGGCTTTCTGGAGACGCCACTGAGTCTTTCAATAGTTTGAGCAAGTTGGTTGGTGAGGGTTTCAACCTCATGGCAATGAGTTTTAGAGGAAGAGGAAGAAGTTCAACACCAAGTTCAGGCTACTCAATCCGAAGCCATGCTCAGGATCTTGATCTTGTGATAAACACAATTCAAAGTGATAAAGTAGTACTTGTTGCCACTAGTATAGCAAGTATCTATACGATGGAATATTTGGAGCAGTATAGAACTCAGCGAATTTCTGGATTAGTCATCGTAGATCACCCACTAAAGGTCCGTAAGCTAAAATCTGGTTGGGCGCAAAATTTTTCCAAGCTAAAAATAAATGGTGTTTCTGTTTGTTCGACCATGAGAAAGTGCGCTTTGGAAGCTGTAGAACAAGAGTCTACTGACGAGGACTATTACAGATTTTTCAAGGGGATCGATTTACCTACCTTGCTGATGTATCCTACGATTCCAAATGGGGTAATAACAGAGGAAGACCTGCAGCTATTTAAGGATATGAAGCATGTTGAATTGGCTGAAGTTTCAGATAGTGATCATTTTATTCGATTGAGGCAACCTCAGAGGTATTATGAAGTTGTGGACGGATTTCTAGAAAGATATAGCTAAAAAAAATAAATCCTAAATCGCAAAGTTGATATGTTTTATTTCTTGAAAGCGAAACGTAAAAGCTGAAGCATGCTAAAGTTGGCAGTTACTTGCAGCTCTCCTCAGAAATTAGAAACGAAGTATTTTTTCGAAAAAGGTCAAATCAAATCCAAAAGCACCTTGACAGGAAAATTTATTTGAGACACATATCATTTTGATTGTACTTAACATTCTATTTCTAATGAGGAAACCATGAATATATACGGACTTCTTTTTACCTTATCTCTCCTTGCATCTACGGTTATGTCTATGTCTCTACCTGATTCAACGTCGATAGTTTATGATGGAGATGATCGATATAGTGTCGTGTGCAGTGATGGTACGAGAGAATCTGTCACTGAAGATGACATCCTATCAAATAATATTTGTCCATTCTTAGAGCACTCGAGACCCGATGACCTAGTTGTTCCTGGTGCAGATGTTTATTTAAAAGCAGCATATGGGGACAATCCAGTAAGTAAAAAATTAGGCGATGAGAGCTGGTTTAATAACAGTTTAGTTTCATTTAAAATGAAGGTCTCAGCAGAGAATTGGGCCTATAATCCATGGATTAAAATTTTAGATGGAAATGGCGCATCTTGGGTTTATAGAGGTGATGAGGATGTTTCTTTCCACTCCCTTGTTGGCCCTGTGTCAATTCATTTAGATAGAAATTCGGGCCATAGTAGTAGCAATTATGATATCGCTGTTCAGATCACAGATGTCAGTTATAAAATTCCAGATACTAAATCCATTACTTTAACTGAAAATAATGCTATTAAATACCGAATATTGCAATCAATTGGGGGCTCTACGCCTGGTATGCATGTTAGCTTCCAAGTAAAACTAGACATTTTTGACAATTATGAGTGTGAATTAGCTTGCACTCAGATTACATTTAAATCTGATGACAATAAAAAGATTTCTTTGAATGAGGGAGCCAAAACTAAATTTATTAGATTGAAATCTCCTATTGAAGTAATTACAGATCCTTTGTGTATGTCTTCCAAAAAACAGGAACCTGAAAACGATAAGTTTGATTATAAGCTTGAGTTGTCTAAGTTTCAGGTGCATAAAAACTAAAAAAATTATTTTTATGATTTGTTCAGTCACGAGTAGTTTCATGGTCTAAAATTTCTTTTTGTGAACGGGCATTAGAATTTGAAGGAATAAAAAGAGGGCTGGTCAAGCCCTTAAATTATGTTACGATTTAGTTGGTATGATGTGTAAGGCATTGATAACGGCTTTGCCTTACACAACTCTCAAACTAGGATGGAGTCTGAGCACCTCAAACCTACGCCCGGTTGGCGGAGAAATCATCTCAACTCTGATCCACCTATAGGTTTTAAGAACTCCAATAGCTCCTTCAAGATCTTTCATATTTGATAAGCCTTTCCAGCCATGACGGTAGAGATCTCGACAGCGATCATAATCCTTCACAGCTCCTGATGTTATTTTTTTGTATAGGACCCTTGCTGAAGCTAATGCGGGGTTGAGATGCTCGCCATAAGCTTTGATTGCATGAAGCTCTAGGAATTCGCACCATCTAATTGCGAGATTAGTGGATTCGGCTGATATGCTGCTTGGTACGCCATTGGCAGTTTTACCAAGGAGCTCGGTAACTTCAAAAATCAAAGCTAAACTTGGCATTAGGGATCGAAACTTAGAAAGATGGCCTTCCATGATTGGAGACATTGTTTCCGTGAACAAGCGCTTCTCAAGCTCTGCATACCATTTGTCTGCAATAAATTGTGCATCAGGTGCAAAGCGAACTGAAATCCTATCAGTTGCTGAGGTATTACCTTTTGGAAAGGGAAGTTGAGCTATTCTCTCAAACAACTGCTCTACCCACTTTGCCGCATCCTGATTCGGCCTTCTGTCAATATGCTTCCAAGCTTTTGGCTTTTCTGGGTAAATTAGCATTTGAAAACGCTGTAAAAACCCATCGTCACTTTTACCTCCCTTCGTGATCGCAGAAACGTAGGCGTTAAACTTTGTGGGCTGTAGCCCTCCAATAACTGATAGACAAAGGCCTTCTACGAAAACGGTACCCCTGCTGATCCGATCCATGCTGTAAGGAGAATCACCATTCCAGGATTCTAGGAAAAACTCCCGATCTCCCTCACGCCCGTTTTTATACATGGTTTCGAGCCAACCACTCAGTTCATCTCGGTAAAGTAAAAGGCCTTGAGGGTTCTCTTCGAGAATGGCCAGTACCTTCTCTATAGTTGGATCATTAACCATATAGCGCTTTTCGATGCTCACATAGCTTTCTTCAAACTGCTTAATCGCTTTCTCCAAAGTCGCTTTTTTTTCCGAAACAACCGACTCATTTCCACTTTTTACTGCGGACTTCAAAGCATCTTTAAGCGCTGAAATTTCGGCTTTTGCTACAGACTTTTGTGCTTCGATTTTTTTTGTTAGCTCCACGTACTCCTCTCTAGCTTTCACAGCTAGGCTTTGTATTGGCTTCAGAACTGCAGAAAGTGCTGGTGTTTTTTTCGAACTGGGGGGAGCAATGAGTGCACCCCAGAGATTGCAGATCACCTTCCAGTCATCATTTACTTTAGGATGTATTACTATTTTTCTGCCAATCATTGAGGATAATGCAACGATAGCAGGACCAGCGACGAACTCTAGGCACACTTGCATTCGTTCAGAAATATCAACGCACCAATCTCTAAGTGCTTCTGGAAGCATATTTTGATCCAAGCTAGGAGCTATATTCTTAGAAGGAAGGAGTTTGGGATTGTTCCACTGTTCTTCGGCATATCGGTCAACACTTTTACAGATTTGTTTTACCTCTAGCTCAGATAGCGGAGGTGAGCAAAGTGAACAGTTAAGTGCCTCCAATGCAGACTGTATTTTGCTTGTTTCGAGTCCCTTATTTTGCAAAAAACCAGCGATACTTGTAAGCGAAGCATTTCGAGAGCCAGCTTCAAAACTTGTTTCTGCGTTTTTGGTCTCATAAGCTATGGATTTGCCATTTATAAGCTCCAGCAGCCAAGTAGGTAACTCCGAAATGTTTTTAGCTTCTGAAGCCCAGGTGTAAGAGTTTTGGCTAGCATGTAAACTTGGTGGAGCTACCACATAGCCACCATCACCTCTAATATCGATGCCTGGTCGAATGTTTGCCTTGTTAGTTAGCTTTCCGCCAGGATGGGTAAAGTAATAGTGCCAACCATTGCCGCCAGTCTTTACTCTTAGGGTGCTGGGTAATTCTCCATATTCTGCAACTAAGGCTTCAAGAGATTCATTTCCTCCATGTCTGGGATCAATATCTAATACAACTAAACCTGACTCCTTTCCTGTCAAAATGCCGATGTTTGCATTAGGTACCTCACGCCACCAAGTCATGATTGCTGATTGGGCTTTCGTCGCATTCTTGAGACCATTTTTAGTCATAGGATGCTTGGCAAAGCTTGGGCAGTGAGGTTTGCCGCAACTACACTCCGTGGCGTTTTTAGGGTAGTGAAGTGGTATGACTGGCCAGCCCTTTGCAGCAAATTGTACTGCCCACCTTAGACGATCACTGGTGGTATGCTCCATAAAGTCCTCCAATAACAAGGGTTTAAGAAAAATTTCCATGGATACTGGTGTCGATGCTCGCTCCAGACTTTTATGGAGTCAAGCTTCCAGGCTGGCCGGTAATTTTGGATAGAGATATCCATCCAAGAAAAGAAAAGTAATTATGGGGTGATTCATCTAAGTAAGATAATTCAGGCTGTAGTTTTGTTTTCAATCAAAAAAATTTTCTAGCCAAACTTAAATCACTATTTGCAAAAATGGACTGACAGAACTGACAAAACTTCTGAAAGCTAAGTGGGACAGTAGATCTGGGGGAATCTGGAAATCCCGACACTTACTGACAGAACTCTGTCCAGATTAGTCGCTATGAGTTCTGTCAGTTCTTGCCAAGATTTTGAGATATTGCCAGAAGCCATTCTATTAACGGGATTTAGGAGTTTTGTCAGTTCTGTCAGTCCATTTTTGCAGGTGGGCTTACTGGAAAATTTCACTGCCTTCATTGATTTCATAATATTTGCAAAGCCGCTTAAGTTCTTTACGTCCAAGTTCTGGTATACGGCTTTTTCCACTCGCCCACCGGCCTATGGTAGATTTGCCGACACCAAGTTTCTTAGCTAATTTGTGATGACCCCCAACCTTCTCAAATAAAGGTCCCCAGGGTGCGGGAGCTTCTACGGGTCTGCCAGCGGAGCGCTTTTCTGTCATATTTCCCTCTTCTTAACCGTCGGTTGCTTCTTAGATTATATCGATTTTTACTGAGACCATCCAGCCAGAAAACTTGAGATAATATACCCAATATGGGTATAATTAATTCAGGAGTATCTGATAGTCTGTTTAATCTGTCAGATCTGATTATCAATCAGATTAGGAGCTTAGAGAATGTCTGGAATTCATCTGGTGCCGGGTAGTGAGGGTCTGGAATCTGAATTTATAAATTTTCCAGATCTGGAGGAGTATCTGAAATCTAATTTTGAGAAGATCAGAGATCTGTCAGATCTGGATTCGTTCATGGAGCTGCTGGCTAATTATCTAAGATCAGATGAGCTAAACTCTGATCAAAAGCGCAGCTTGAAGGCACTTCGCCAGAAGGGATACGATAGAAAATCAAAGTTAAAGAGACCAAATGATTTCATACTATATCCCCCGCCGGCGGCTAGTAGTACTCCTCAGCAAGAAGAAATAGATAAACCAGGTTCAAAGATGGGAGGTCTTAGAATTGAAAAAAAATATCATGCAAATAAGATCAAGCGATTTCAAGTAGAAGCATCAAAACATGTTAAGCAAATTTTCCTTATGCTCTCCGCTATGATAGTAGGCTATTTATTGTGGCTGCAGTCTATCAGTTTATACAAAGCAAGTGGGTTTGATTCACCAGAATTGGTGGCTTTTACAGGCATCATTATGGTGATTGGTTTTTCAATATATCATGCACACTCGCGTTCTTGGTTAGCATTGATTTGCTGCATCTATATAGGTGCTTATGAAACCTATTTTATTGCCTCCGGGACTTTTTCAGATGAAGCAAATGCTAAGGTATCTAGTCCTGAAATTGTGCAGCAAAAAAATTGGTATCTTGAGAATATTCAACGGGCAAAGGATGATTATCAAGAATTAAAAGAAAGATATGAGAATCCTGGTGATAAGATTTTTCAAAATGCTTGGTTTAAGAAAAAACATTTAGATCCTGCTTGGGGGGGGTATTCGGCAGCACAAAAAGAGTTTGCTAAATTTAAAAATCATATTTTGGACCGTAGTAGTGGTTTTGACCATGTGGGTTGGTTGAAGGTTCTTTTCCGTCTTGGGTTGGTTGGTTTGTTTATGATGAATATCCATCAGGTGGCTATGCATCTTCAATTGTCCAAAGACAAATAAGTTTACGAAGAATTTCAGGAATGATTACATAGGTTCGATTCCCGCGTTCCCTACCATTTAATTTGTTGTATTCATTGAATAAATATGTTTTTGTTAAAATCGGGCAGCACCATTGGACAGCACTCAAACAGTAAGTCCGGGAACCACCACTACCGATCTTGAAGTGAAATGACTTTGGCATAATGCCTTTTAGACGGAGAACCAAAGTCCAGTACGTCATTTTTCCCTGTCAAATGATTTGGGTCCATATGGTGGTACCGTTCAGTCATCTTTACCGCAGAATGTCTTAACATCTCCTTAAGATCATAGATGTTGCCACCTTCATCCTGAAGTTCTGATTCCACGTATCTTATATAAGCAAAAATGTGCTTTTATGAAATTTTATTGACCTAATATGAACTCGACTATCAAAGCTAAGATGCAAAAAGCATCCTAATTTATATACGTAGGCTTACTTTTAAGTGAAGTATAGAAAATTCTTCATCCGCCGCACCATCTACTCCCCTAATGAAATACTTTCCCGTATCACTTTCAAAGTAAATCATAAAATACCCAGCTGCTGCCTCTCCTGCAGAGTTTTTCCATTTCGAATTTTGATTGTCTAAGAGATGTATCCCTTTAAATTCAAGAAATGCATATTGGTTGGTTGTAAATGCAATGAAGTCGGGCGCATGACCTTTAAATAATTTCACATCAGAAGGGTCATTACGTACCCAAAAAATTTGTAATTCTTCACAGTATTTGTTGAGTTGTGAGCAAAAACCGGCTTCCTCGGTATTCAAATGCATTCTTTGATATAACGCTCGTGAGTAATTGTAGGGGTTAGGTTGTGTAACAACAAGTTTGTGTGGAGGCCATTTATAAGGTTGGTATACAAAATCAAGCTGTTTTGAAATATCCCTCAGTATTTTGGATTCTTTTATAAGCTTACCCATTTCTTTTACAAAAGGAGCTATCCCATTAATTCCGCGACTATTTGCTAGTCTCATTTGATACATCGTAATGACAACATTTGCGTAATTTTTTGGTATATGCTTACACAGAGCACTGATAAGTGTTCTTTTCGCAACTTCAAAATTCCAATCCGATTCAATTTGCTCAGTTGCATTTAAGGTAACAACCCCCTCTTGTAAATTTAGAGCCCCTGTCCGAATCGAAGGGATTGAATCCTGACACTTCTTTGCAAATTTTTCAAGCACCTCACAAATACGTCTCCCTATTGGAATAAGGTCCCTATCTTCAACATCTTTATCAAGTTGATCTCTAAATGTGATTATATCAGGGACTGGGGTCTCTTGCTTTTCAACCTGCATAACTTCTTTGGGTGGAGGTAAGACCGGAAGTTCATCACCAAAATCTTTACATGACTCTTCTATCGAATGCTGACCTGCAATGTAGACATACCCACGATTAAAAAAATCAAATTCTTCATCAAATCGCATTGCTTTTGGCATTCTTATTACGCGCCCCAAAAGCTGGATTCCTTTTGCTTTACTTATTGTTTGCTTTGTTGAAAGGAGGATGTAAGCTTCAGGACAATTCCACCCTCTTTCCAACATGAGGTCCCCAATAATGAATCTCACATCCTTCATGCTTTCAATGGCTTCTAGGCCTCTGGAGTTTTGAGTATGAACCACTATTTGTTTATGAAATTCTTCATCGTTAAGGGAAAGTAGATCACGAAGTTCCCTTGCTACTCCTGCGCAGTCTTTTGCAGGCGCTTGTATAATCATTTTTGGAATAAAAAATCTCTCTTGATCTACCATTCCCATAGTACCTGCAATATCTTCAAGAAACGCACGTTGGGCAATAGCTCTTTGAGTCATTTCTAAACGAGTGACTTCCTCTGAGGCTTGGTATTCTACTTGAGATACAAGCATTTCTGCATCCACTACTTCCTTATAAGATACTTTATGGAACTCAAACTCATTTTCTTTTTTCTTAAAACTAGCAGTAAACCCTAATTCCAACTTAGGATTCATAACCTCTCGGATCGCTTTCATATTTGATCCAGACATTCCTTCATCTGCTTCATCAATAATAAAAATGAGAGGTCTATGGAAATCCTTTTGAAACAATGTCCACTTTTTAAGCCATGTTTTAGCCTTTGAGGAAACCCCTTTCTGTACGTTAAACAGTAAAACACGTCCGCCAAATGACTGAATTCCTTGCTCGATGTTATAGACTGTCGTTACAGATTTACCAATATTTTCGATAATCTCACCTTCCGTTTGAAGTAGAATCTGCTTATTATGTGTAAGCCACACAAAATTTGGTTCAGATGGAAGTTTTAAACCAGCTTCAATTATGGAAGCCATCATAAACGTTTTACCCGAGCCAGTAGGAGCAATTGTGACCTGTCTGCCAGCAATTTTAACCTCTTGGCTGAGAACTTTTTCAATCAGTTCCAAATTTTTATCGACGACTTGTTTCTGATACTCTCGTAATTTGGCATACAGTGACATTTGACCCCCCTAGGCTGCCATGTGAGTTAGGACTTCATTCCACTCTTGCACAAGCTGCTCAGGAATTTCTACAACGTCAAAACTTTTGCAGGTAGTCCCAGAGAGAAGAGACTTATCTAAACCTACCCATGGTTCTTCGTAACCATCGTTTCTGATTGTATAGATTACTGCAGATTTAGCTTTTGTTTTTTTGATAGAATCCTTTAATGTTGCAAGTTCTTCTATAAAAGAATCTTCATGTTTCCTTAGAGTAGGAATTGTCATCGCAACTATTTTTTCTGAACGCTCTTCTAAGCCAATAACGTTTAATCCTTCTACTATAACTGAGGCTTTGTCTGATATTTGATGATAAGCAGATAAAAAATCGAAAGAATAGTCATTGAACATCTTAATAAGACTCTTATCGCCTACATTTGCCGTCTTGAGGTCAAAGGTGGAGAAATTCCTCTTCTCATCAATATATTCAATCCGAGGTATCAAAACATTGTGAAATGTAGATCCCATTTCCTCTATCAATATCCAAGATCTAGAACCGCCATCTAAATCATTTAGTTCATGTACAGCTTGAGCAGTTGCCCCAGAACCTGCAAAATAGTCTAGGACTACTAGATTTTTTTTCTCTATTGACTTTATTAATTCTTTAACCAGATTTACTGGCTTTGGCGTCGTGAATGAAATCCCTGGAGGCAAATCTTTGTGTCCTACACAGTATAGTTCTAATACAGATGGCATAGCATGAGACATTTTTTCATCCAAATAGTAAATTTGTCGAGGAACTGTTTCCTCATCAACACCAAATAGGAATTTTCCTTTGATAACAAATCCTTCTCCAATTATTTCAGGTTCACTACCAATCATTTTATTAAGTGTTTCCTTTTTCCATTTCCACCCATTTTTAGGGACTTTAGAAGGTTTTTTTGTAACAGGATGTATTAGGGGGTCATGGCACCTAGTTTCTGGTTTATCTTGAGCGCATGTTGATTCAGCTTTGAAGGGACGAAAGGTTACTGGATGAAGGTATTTAAAAAATGATTCGCCTGAACTTATGTTTGCATCTTTACGACAACTAGATACCCATTTTGCGAACCCTTTCTGAGCAGATTCATGATTCATTCCAGAGTCTTTATACTCTAGGGCTTTGTCTAGAATCTTTTGAGCCCCCCCTTTAGTTGTAGTTAATTTTGATGTTTTATTTTTATTTTTTGCATAAACCAGAATATATTCGTGAATTACTGATATATGTTGTCCACTTGGACCTTGATTTTTGTTCCAAATAAGTGTTCCAATACAGTTAGCTTCACCAAAGATTTGGTCCATGAGAATCTTGAGCCTACAGTATTCTCCATCACAAATTGAGATAAAAAAGACCCCATCCTCAGCTAATAACTGCCGCCCGATTTTAAGTCTTGGCTCCATAAAATCGAGGAAAGCTCCGTGGTCACCAGCCCAGTCTCTTTCCTTTTCTGATTCTCCTTTCCAGGTGTTTCTGTAACCTTGATTACCTCCAACATTATATGGGGGATCAATATAAATTACATCTACTTCCAAAGCTCGCTTAGATGTTCCAGATCCAGCAACTAGCGCAGCTAAAGAAGCAAGGTTTTCACCATGGATTGCCATATTTTGTCCACTCTTTTTTCCACCTGTTCTTCGTAATAAGCTCACTTTTCCTTTCGTCTTGGTAAATTCAGTAAGGCTTTCTCTTGGTTTGAATTTCAGAATTGCTTCACCCATTTTAAGTCTCTCCAGTCTTTGTCTTATTCATAATTTTCCTCGCAGACTTTAGATCAACATGGCAGTTGGCGTTCTTTAACAGCCAATCATCTACAGCATCTCGATTGAATCTCCACTGAGTGCTAATTTCTAACCAGGCAACTCTGACTTTTGAGCAAGCCTATAAATGGCTTCTTTTGAAACACTTAAATACTTTGCTATTTCGTCAATGGTCATCCTCATTGCCAATCCTCTAGCTAGAACTTGCATACTTTAGTTTTCCGTCGGCAAAAAGTGCCTAATCTTTAGCTATCAGGGAGGGTTTATTAGTCAGGATTCTACATTTACACTGTTTTAGAAATGACAAATATCGAGATGTTTGAAACTCATCTCAGAATGTTAAATGTTAATCATTTGCAAAATATCTAATCCGATTCATTAGTTCAGCCGATACACCTTGAAACACACAGATCAGAATTTGCCGATGTTCATGTGACCAAGAAAAAGTATTTAACGAAGTCTAAATTCAAGATGGCACTAGAATGTCCTAGAAAGATTTTTTACTACGACCAGCCTGTCCCCCCTCAAAATTGCAGTCAAATATCTAAGTAGCTGATATTTTTAGGTCTTGACAATTTGCTTCGCAGCCCTAACTTTCCAACTATGTGGATATTTATTTGTGAAATATTAAACCTTTTAAAGAACCTACTTCGTTTTTTGACGAAAAATGGGTCTCGTGAACTCGCACCTGAAAACCCGGTCCTTCGAAATCAGCTGATTGCTATGAAAGGCAAAAATCTCGGAGCCCAACCTTGACAAAGGCATAGAATTATTTTGGGATGGTCTCGATTTTTCATATATTCAAAGAGAAGGCTTGAAAAAGTATGTGTTCTTGTTAGCCCTGCTACTATGTTGAAATGTCATCGAATTATTGTAAAGAAAAAATATGCGAAGCTATGCTCGAACAAGAAGAAAAAGCTGGGTAGAAAGGGTTATGGCAAGAATATTCAGAAGCTTGTTATTGAACTAAGACAAAAGAACCCTGACTTTGGCTACCTTCGTATAGCTCAAACGATTAATGATCCGCTTAGCATTGAGATAAGTGAGCAGAAGGTTAGAAGAATATTGAAGAAGAATAACCTTACTGACGACCCCGAAAAATCAGGTCCATCATGGTTGACCTTCCTGTCTTATTCCAGGGATAGCCTGTGGTCAATCGACCTTTTTCGAATTGATTCAATTCATCTGAATACTTATTGGGTCCTTGCCGTAAGAGACGTATATTCGCGAAAAATAATTGGTTATTCTGTTCACTTTGGGTGCTCAGTTAAAGGCCATAATTTGTGTTAAATGTTTAATAAAATTATGGCTGAGGTTGGACTGGTTCCAAAAAGAATCAGTCGAGATCGCGATCCGCTGTGCAAGTTTGAGCAATGGACACGAAATCTGGAAATGGTTGGTATTGAGCAGATGTTTGGACCTCCGTATACACCAATTGCTAATCCTTTTGTTGAAAGAGTATTTGGAACTACTCGTAGGGAATTTCTTGACAAGACACTGTTATGGACCAAATTAGATTTAGAGAGAAAGCTTGATCAATTTAAAGAATATTACAGCTGGGATAGGGTACATTCTGGAATTGGTGTCGTGAAACCTGGATGCAAATACGCGGATCAAGAAATTGTACATGTGCGAAATGACAGTGATCTAAAATGGAAAAAAGCATGCAATGGGCTTTATCAGTTACCAGTAGCAGCTTGACTAGCATTTTGGAGGAGCACACTTTCACAGTCTCGAAGCGTGACCTTTTAAAAGTAAAAGTGGGCCTACTTATGGACTATGGAATAGTAGAATATTGCGACCCTGGTGAATATGATTCCGGCTTCAGGAGCCCGCAACTAAACTTTTTACTTCTTGGAGATGAGGACCGGTTTTGGTAGATATTTGTAGCTTTATAGATTCCAAAAATGAGATTGGCTTCAAAAGAACTTTTTGCAACTTAGATTTTTAAAATTTCTAATAAGTTTATTTCAATATTTCGACAACGTTTTGAACTCCATCTTTAGGTAAGTCTTTCAACTTCATTAACTCAGCCAGAGTCTTCCCTGCTCCTTCAACATAAAATGATGAGGGAACAATCTGGGGAATTGCAAAAAGAACAGAACCACAATTGATTAGTGATCGGGACTCCAGATCCTTGATCTCAGTTAGTACTCCGGTGAGATTTGCAGCGATATTAGTTTTACCATCTGGGCCGACGTAGGAGTTAGATTTTAATGCATAGCTGCTCGAATCTGAAAAAATATTTAAAAGTATTAATTGTCTATATGTTAACTCCGAGGCCAGCTTGTTTAAAAAGTTCGCATATTCTCTATTGATGCTTGGGGAGTATGCTATCCCGGCCAGCAAGTTACCCAAGAAAGTAACCTTCTTTTCTTCAAACTCAGCTTGCGCACTCAACATTACACCCTCTGCCACCTCGTTGAATTCACACAAATCATCTGAGAAAAAACTATCATTTCTAATTTTGTTCCCAGAATTATGCAGCTGGCTCATCCGACTTATAGCCGCTGCTAGGACTGCTCCGACTCTGGTCTCTTGTCTGGATGTCAGGTGGCGATCCTTAAATTCCTTGCCTAGTTTCTTTAAGCCTCGTGTTAATATCGGTCCGGTTGCCGCTCCCACTAGAGCCCCTGCCGGACCTCCAAGTAGCCCAATAGCAGCGCCAGCAATAGATCCTACAATGTCAGACCCACTATCGATTAGATGGTTTAAATGTTTTGAGTTAGTTTCATCTTCAGTCATAATTCTTCCGCCATTGACTTGGAAACTACCAAAATAACTCTTAATTTACACTCTGGCAATCTTTTGAGTAAGTCGTTTAGTTCATCCAGTGTCGAATTTAGATTATTATAAACATGTCATTTTGGTGCTAAGTGTTTGCCAAACATCATTAAGAATTTGTCACATTCATAAGTATTTTCTTTAAGGAGAAACGAAAGATCATCAATCATCATTTTCAAAAGCTGTGATTGAGCGAGGATAGAATTTTTTGTACGACTAACACTCTTGTTTGTGATTTTGAATTTGTCCGGATCACAGTAATTTACCCCAAAATACCTTAACGAGGCATAGTTGTGTATATCAATTATTGGAATTTCACTTGGCTTAAAAAGATGCGCAAAAAATATTTTGGTCACGTAAGCATCGGAGAAGATACTATCAAAGACATCAATTAAATTCCTAACACTTTTTTTGTGAAGATCTTTCTTATCCAGAATTTTACAAAAATTTTCAATTATTGCCTCATGTTGTGCAGGAATTCTGTTGTGATCTAGTTTGCCATACTTCCATCTGACAGCCACTTCAATTAGTTCCTCGGTTAGCATACCAGCACTAAACTTATTTTTTAGGTCATTATAGATATCTTCTCGATATTTCTTAATATCGTATTTAGCAGCGACTAGGCTCCAGATGGGATATACAAACTTATACAAGTCCTCAGATTTTTTGGGATCCACAAGTAAAAATTCGTGCATGTGATCTCCAGACTTTCGTTAGATATTGATATTTCTGCGTCTTCGTAATTTTACCAATTTAATTAGTTGTAGGTAACTGTAGAAAAATCCTTTTTTGATCGATATTATTTTAGCTAGTTAGGACTTGCAAACCGCCTCCACCATATTTGAACCTGGAATCTGTAATTACGTTAATTTTTTTAATCACTTAAAAAATGGAACCTAAATAAGCAGGTTCACAGGTCCGATGTTTAAGGCGACCGTAAGGCCTAATCGTTCGGTGCAATCCTCTCCTGCCGATGGATGCCCGCAATTTGGGCAGGGGTTGTCGGGATAAGCATCGATCCATTCATCTTCACTCGCGTAATCTTCCCGGCTATCATTGACCCAATCTACTCGGAACTTGCTCATGTCATGCTCCTTTCAAGCATATTGCTATTATCAGCAATGAAATTTTCATTAATGCAACGATATTTGCGAGGGACATTTGTTTGTCGAGGGAATGAATGTCTAGAGTTTAGGCTATTTAATGACTCCTCATCTATTTCTTCTTTGTTCTACAGCTTCGCTTAATTGGCTGCCTGCCTTAAATACTGGGTTACACTTGGCAGCTATCAAAAGTACTTTAAGAATTTCTTTCAACCATCGCAATCTCCACATGCTCCTCTGGAAGGCTTTTCTTTACTGTTACACCCATGTCTTTCAATTTGATAACATTGGATGAAAAATTATCTTTGCCAGTACGTAGCCTCTTTACAGCCTCCTCATAACTTGTTTGTGCTGAACCAAGTTTTTTCCCAAGATCATCTAGGCTTTCTACAAATAAACGAAACTTGTCATAAATCTTGCCTCCTTGTTTTGCAATGTCCTTAGCAAAGCGATTCTGCCTTTCCATATTCCAAAGTGATGAGACTGTTTTAAGTGAAGGAAACAGCAAAGAAGGCGAGATAATTGCTACCTTCTTTGCCCATGCATCAGCAATAAAGTCATCGAATTTCTCGCTGATAGTGTAAAATGCGGCATCCGTAGGAACAAACATAAAAACAAAATCTGGAGAACTAGCTCCCTCTAGTCCCTCATAATTTTTACTGCTCAAGCCCTTAACATGGTTTTTAAGGGAGGTTTGATACTCTTTTAAATGAGCTTGCTTAGTCAGCTCGTCTTCAGCATTAACATACTGTTCAAAGGATTTGATGGAGACCTTAGAATCGATAATGATGTGCTTTTGATCTGGTAGCTTGATGATGTAATCTGGCTTTAAATTATTTCCTTCTGAATCCCTAAGGTCTAAGCCTTTTCCTTGCTCGGAGTATTCATGGCCTTCCCTAAGTCCAGAGGCTTCTAATATCCTTTTTAGAACTTGCTCGCCCCAATTTCCTTGGGTTTTGACTTCAGCTCTTAATGCGTTTGTTAGTTTCTCAGCACCGCTAGAAAGTTTTTTATTTAATTCAAGCATACTTGAAATCTGGGTTTTTATTTCTGAACGTTCAGCAAGTCCTTTTTCATAGGTCTCTGATACTGACTTACTAAAATCGGTTAGCTTGCTTTTTAAAGGTTGCAACAAATTTTCTAAATCTTGTGTCGATTTCTCATTGAACTGCTTTGAATTTGATTGCAAGACTTCGCCAGCAACGACTCTGAATTCTTTGCTAAATGTCTCTCTGAGGTTTTTAGATTCTTCTTTAAATTCATTGAATTGGGATCCAAGACTTTCTATTTGATTATGCAAGTTTTTATTATTTTCGGTAAGCTCCATGTTTTTCAACTTTAAGTTCTGAATTTCGTTTTGATCGGTTTCTTGTTTGTCTTTGTACACAGATACTGAGGCAGTTTTTTCTGCAAGTTCATTTTCAGAATAGATAAGTTTTTGCTCTAGTTTGTCGAGATCGCGTTTAAGTGAATTTGTGATATTATCTAGTTCTTTATTTGCGTTTTGCAGCTGAGAAATATTTTCTTCTTTTTCTTGTACCTCTTTGATTAGTTCATTGTTTTTGTCCGTTAAACCAAGGTTTGCTTGGTTAATTTTTTCATATTCTCCATACAAAGTTGTGTATTCTGATTTTTGTGAGTCTAGTTCATTTTTTAACTGAAGGCGTTCAGGATCTAAAATACTGATCTTGGTTTCTAAGCCTTTTATCTGTGCGATTAACTCAGCAGATCCAGTTTTTCCCTCTTTTGGTGCTGAATGCAGCTTCCAAATGTAAAGAAGAAGTACCAGACTAAACATGATTAAGCTAAATATTAGTAAAATTTCGTGCTGCATTCTTAAGATCTCCTCAAATAACGATCCAAAACATGATCTTATTGTCGGGGATGCCTGTGTCACTTAGGGTCATAGGGGGTGAGGGGGTGGTTAAGGGGTTGAATATAAGAGGGTATTCATTATTGGTGGGGGACATCTCGGCTCGCTGCGCTCGCTCGATGTGACAGGGGGGCCAGGAGGCCACCTAACCACCTGCGGCTGTCGATGTGATGGTTAATTAGGTCGGTGTATATTGCGGTTTGCAAGATTGATATGATCTTGTTCCGGTAGGGTTACCACATAACATGGGGTTTTGATTTGTGCCATTTTTTGGCTTTGCTTTTCCAATTCTTGCCTAAGGGATTTCGTGCATGATTTTAAGAGAATATTTTCATTTAGTAGCTGAGTAATTTGTTCCTCTAAGTTCTTTATACAGTGATTTAGTTCTTGATTTTGATCTCTCAATCGATCATTAGATAGCATCTTCAACAAAGAAAGAAGAAGTACGATACCAGGTAAAGTTAAGCTAAATATTGCTATGATTTCTGAAGGCATTTTAAGATCTCCCCAAAATTAGTTTCAAAGTCTGATTATGGTTTCGGGGGGAGCTTTGTCAGTTGGGGTCATAGGGGGTGATAACTTGTGGGGGACCACCTAACCGCCTGGACGGCGTGGTGGTGACAGGTACCCTGGGGCATCTCCACTCGCAAGGCTCGCGTATTACGCAATAGAGCTCCTAGGCGGCTCGCCTGAATAATCAAAGGAGCCATCTGGTTCTAAATAAATGCAGTGATCCTTTTCAAGAACTAAGCACATTCGCTGATTGTTTTTCTGAGATAAGAGCAAGATTTTTGGCACGAGGGCATCTATGCATCGTTTTGTCAAATTACCCTGTAAATCTTTTTCCAGATCAACATCAATATAAAAAGCGTTTTGACCCTTGTAGCAGCTTGCAGATCCAAACCAGATCTTATAGGGCATATAAATAGCAGGCATTAAGCGCACGACAATGTGTGGATAATTCATAATGATTCCCTTACTAAAAATTTGGATTTTCTACGTATGTCATAATGTCATTAAAAAAACTTTATAGTCATAATCTGAGAGCACGTCCTCACCTTCAGTAAAATCAAAATCAACAGTGCCCCTTATGGAAAAGAGTATCATCAGCCTTCCATCGCTGAGTGGATAAATTCGATAGAAACCGCTAAAAGATAAAGAACTCTCCCATGAAATATGCCAATCTTCTTGCTCATCATGGAGGCTCATGCTTTCAAGCTTCATGATCGGATTTGCGACCGATAGGTACCTGGCATGGCCACCTTCAAGGATTAGCCTTCCGGGACTATGAGGATAGACCTTGGTTGAAACATAGCGACCAGTTGTATCGTACCGACTGATAAAGGTGGCTATCTGTTTGTTCGGGTTTGGATTGTTTTTTATGTCTTTTTCAGGACCAGGATAAAAGTCAACACTCGACTCGGCAAATCTACTGATGACCAAAACATGATCCCCATCGACGGCCACTTTTGGGCCACTCGGACCTGCGGAGATAATATGCGACCATCTATAGCTATAATCCGAGCCAACTTTTAGCAGAAAAAATCCTTGGGCGCTTTTCTCATCTTTCCCAGGTCCGAAATCGAAGTCTAGGGTCCCTGAGATCAAGCCGGTAACATAAAGGTTGTTATGGATATCAAGGGCTAAGCCCGTGCATGCATCGTTGATTGCGTGATAACGATTTTTCACTAATCTGCCATCGATAACATCATTGCCAATGACGGTATTCCAAGTGAGGTTACCTTCGGAATCAAATGCTGCTAAGTAAAAATCGCTCGACATCTCGCCTCCGCCTAGATTGACATAAACGTTGGCACATACCCAAGTTCGATTAGAAGAATCAGTGACAACTTGCAAACCGCGGGCATAATTGTAGCCTGAGGTGCTTGAAATATAACTGTTCCACATGAATGAGCCACCTTCATCAAGCTTGATGAGTATGGTTCGATAGGTTTGATATGAATACCGCGAATAAACTAACTCAAACATGGATGGGTCGGTATCGCTTGCGTTTTTTCTGAAACCTCCTCTTATCTGCAAGGCAACAAGGATCTTATTGTCAGGCGTTATGGTGATGCCTTCGACAGCAGCCGTGCATCCGTAACATGTGTCTTGATCATATTGCAAAAGTTTTTTGCGCCACACAGAATTGCCATCTATATCGATTTTTTCTAGCCAAATGGATGGCTTGTCAGAGGTATTTTCAACAGTGCTGAGAACAAGTTGGTCTTCTTTATCTACGGCACTTTGTAGTCTGCTAATGGGAACAGAATCCAAGAGAATGGTTTGGCCATAGCCGTGTCTTAGTGCATCCATGGGAAAATAGTCGCCGGCAACAGTAGCGTATCCTGAAGGAAGGCTATTAGCACTACAAACAGGCCGTAAGCCCCCGGCTCCAAAAGAATCACCATCAACATCCAAGTAGCCATTTAATAGTTGAAACTTCATGGAGTCTGCATCATCACAATCAAGCACTTCAGCATGATTTGCGTAATGGGAAGGAAGGTTTGCTCCTGAACAAACATATCCAGCTTGCAGCTTAAAAACTCCATCTTGGTCCGCATCCCGGTAACTGAAGCTTAGCATCTGATATTTATTGGAATTATGGTCATCACAGTCATCATGAAAATTGGTCATATAGCCCCTAGGAAACGTTCCATCAGTGCATAAGCGCTGTTTTTCACCTGCTGTACGACCATCCCCATCGAGGTCTTGGTAAGCATCCATAGCTTGGTACTTAAGTGGATCATCATCGTCACAGTCCGTGAGCCTGGGCTGCATTAGATGCTGGGTGTCTAGGTGAAGCCCACTGCATAACAAGCCAGGGGAATGCTTCGTGTACCCATCCCCATCAATATCCACATATTGGTAAGCTAGGATTTGAAAGCGGCTACTGTCTTCATCGTTGCAATCACCTCGGACCCCCGCATATCCACTTTTTAGTTGGTTGCCGCTGCAGATCGCTAAGAGCGAGCCTGTGCCAAAAGTATCCCTATCTTGGTCAAGATAGCCTGGAAGCAGTTGGAAGGCGTCAGCGTCTTTATCATCACAATCACCAGAAAGTAAGCTGTAAGCAATTTCTAAGTCTTCTCCACTACAAATACTTACTGGCGTGGACCCAAAACCATCTTCGTCAGCATCTAAAAATGCCTCCAAGAGCTGAAACCGAGACTTATCCTCATCATCACAATCTCCGTTCTGGTAGCTGTAAAACTCAGGAAGCTGGGAGCCAGCGCAAATTTGCATCAGATCTCCAGCGCCTATGCTATCTCCATCCTGGTCTTGGTAGACTTCAGTCCAAATAAAGGCATCTGGTTTTTCGTCATCGCAGTCAATATCTTCAGCCGAAATAGCATAGGAACTTGGCATGGTCTTAGGACCACAGATAAGCCCTTCCTGGGGTTTGAAGTATCCATCAAGATCTTGATCTACGTAAGCAAATTTATGTAAAAAGTATAGGTCTCTGGCAGAATCATCGCAGTCGTCCTTATTGAAAACGAACCCCAAGCTTTGTTTCCCATAGCAGATTTCTACGCCCTCACCATGGCCAAAACCATCTAGGTCCTTGTCTTCATAAGCTAGGGCAGATTGCCATTTCTTTGGGTCTAGGGGGGAGCAGTCATCTTGGTCCGCAATCCCATCGTTATCATCATCGCTATCTTCTAAATCTGGAATAAAATCGCCGTCACTATCCTTGTTTGCAAGCTCTCTTTGAGCCGAGCATTGGTTCTCTCTACTTAAATAGTAGAATTCGAAGTTTCTAATAGCACCGAGGTGGGCAAAGGGATTTTCTTGGTTTAGGAATAGAGGTTTTGAAATGGAGTGAATCACCATGCACTGATAGCTGATCTCCTTAGTCTCAAGGTGTTCGAAACGAATTGGAAAAGTTTTTACCAATCTGATCTGAACACTCTCATTATTTGGCAAGCCTTGGATGAGAAAGTTTCCCTCGTTGCTAAGTGCCTGCCGCTTGCTACCCCCTGAACTACTATCTGTGTAAATTTCAAATCCAGTTACAAAGTTCTTTCTTGTAACCATTGGTTCAAGGCTGATTTTGTACCTAGTGGAGTCAATTCCGGTAGATTCCAGGTATGGGCGAATAAAGGTTGTTCCAAAACGATCTGCAAGATCCTGCGCATCAAGGAAGACAAAGCTATCAAACTGAGAATCAATGGGCTCAAGGCTAATGGGCATCCCATGGCTGATATATCCGACTACACAGGTTTGGCTATCTTCACAGGGGGTTTCTGGCTCTGCGGATTCTTGGGCTAAGTGATTCTCGATAAAGTCAAGATCAGGGCCTGCCCCCTCCTCATCAGAGCAAGCTCCGAGGATGAAGGATAAGAAAACAAGGTATTGAATTAGTTTAAGCTTTCCCATTCCTTAGATAACCTTTCTTAAGTAGCTGTGTGGTATTAAGGGATTTCAGGAACAGTAGCTGGAAGCGTTGAGGCCTCTGCTCTAGTTCCTGAATTCATAACTTTGTTTGAGCAGTAGCTTGAGTCTTCCGTATAATAGAAGTTGAAATTGGATAAGCCACCGAGGTTTACCGGAGTGTCTGCTTCAACTAAGTTGTCACGAATGATCGCAGAGATTTCGAGGCAAATAATATTCGAAATATCAGTATCTGTTTCCGCATCATACTTGCTCATCTCGATTCTAAACATTTTAACTGCCCTAAAATCAACTTTGTCATAGGGAATGATATCCCCAAGGATAAAATTTCCTTCTCCTCCCATGCTTAGGCTTTTATCTTTAGCGCTAAGCCCTTCTGTATACATTTCAAAGCCTTCAGCAAAATTGTCACGAGTTACAGTGGGAGAAATTTTAAAATCATAGAGATCCAGCTCACCTTTTTTCACTAGGGGCTTTAAGAATGCCGTATCAAAGCGATCACCAAAATCCTGAGCATCCCTAAACCTAATGGGGACTAGTGGCTCAGTATTTTCGCGTTTCATTAGATTCAAGGAAGAGTCGTCAGGACTTATGACTAGCTCCATACCATGGGAGATAAATCCTCGCATGCAGCCAAGTTCAGGTCCACAGTCGCCCATTTCAACAGTTTCAAGGTAGGGTAGTTCGTAAACTTCCTCGGTCTCTTCCTCATCTGCAACATTAGATTGGTTTTCCTCTTCGATGGCATAGTATTGCCCGCAAGCTGTGATGACTGTGAAGATCAATGCCAGTAAACCCAGGGAGTAAAGACTTGGGTGCTTACTTACTTGTTTATGTTCCTTAATTGTTTTCAAAAGTTTCATAATAAAGCTCCTTTGCTCGTTCATTTGTTAAAAAGATTCGGACATAGCTGTGACATCAAAGGTCATTCAATTTGATTGCGCTATGTTATTAATTTCACTTGTTATTTTTTGTCCTACCTGGTAAGCCTCAGCTCCGAGGCTGTGAACCCAATTCAAATCAGAGGGGATAGGAATCATTTCTAGGGCATTAAGCACAAGCAGTGTGCCAGGAAAGTCCAAGAGATGCAGGGTGACTAATCCGGCTACAAGTCCGACACCATGCCCAAAATGCCAGGTGTCATCTTTTCCGGAAAACAAGGCACCGACTACGTCATAAGCCACCACTATCAAGAGGATATGGAAGCCAGGCATTGGATATCCAAAAAAGTTTATGCCTCCATCATAATTACTCATCAGCGCTGCCCCCATAACTGCATAGCAGCCACCCGATGCCCCCACGACTCTGAGCCTATTTGGGTAAAAAAACATCAAAAAATATCCGGCTATGGGGGGAAGTAAGATTCCTGCAAGAAAAACTAAAACAACTTGGTAAATGGTATGAAATTGGAGCATCATGCTGGAAAAAAACCAAAAGGATAACATATTCATTATCAAGTGTTGTAGATCACTATGGATCAGACCGTAGCTAACAAACCTCCAAGGGTTATAAATAGCCCGTAAACTGCCTAATCTCAGCTCCATTAGGTTCCGGATGGGTTTGGACATAAAAGCAATGACACTAATAACACTGATGAAAATTATGATTGATTGGATTTGCGTATGCATGCCTCACTACCTCCTAAAAGTTAATAATTCTTCGTCAAAGGGAGTGTCATCAGAGGTCAGGTGAGAGTTTGTTCGAGGAATTTTCTGTGGGCTATAGAAAGAAAATGAGTCATCAGGTCTGTCTAATGGGGCAAACTCGAAACCTGAGGACCACCAGGAATAAAACTAGTCCTTTTGGATGAATGCATTTATGAAGAACTTGGTTTGGGAATCTAATTCATCGAATGCAAGCTCTGGACTTATACCTTCCTTGCCAGTATAAGTTCCATTTTCCTGTTCTGCGTAAGAAAGCCCCATTTTAAGAACCATCCGCGATTGTGGAAGTACATAAATGCCGGTGTCTATAAAGTGAAAAGCACCTTTTGTGTTTTCTCCAATGACCGTAGCACTTGGGTGTTTCTTGAAATAATCCACAAGATATTCACAAGTAGAAGCACATCCTTTACCGGTTAAAACCAGGAGTTTACCATGAAACTGTTTGAAGTCTTTTTGTAAGCGGTCATAAATGACACGGCTTTAACGTGTTGCTAGGTTTGCCATAATGCTCTCATTACTAATCCAATTTTTGGGAGCAACAAATGAGACGAAACATTAACTGGGATGAAGCTTTTAAAAAGTACGCTGAACAAGGAATCTCCGATGCCGCTTTCTGTAGACAAGAGAGCATTTCACCTTCCTCTTTCTATAAAGAGAAGAAAGCTAGAGGCATTGCCCGCTCCTATAAACGAAGAAAGCCATCTGATAACCCTTCAGCAAAGCCTGAGCTTGTGGAGCTCAGCATAAACTCTGAACAGACTCATGCTATCAGCGACCGAGCACCAACTGTTCGACTATCCAATTCGCATGGAGTGATCATCGAGGTGTTCTTATGAGAGATATCAGTTCATTTAACAAAATATACCTTGCGATAAAACCCGTTGACTTCAGAAAGCAGGCTCATGGCTTATCTTTACTAGTAGAGCCTATTTTCAAGACTCTGCCCAACGATGCAAAGGCATTATTCGCCTTTACCAATCGCCGAAAATCAGCAGCAAAACTATTATATTGGGATTCAACGGGCTTTGCTCTCTGGTGGAAAAGCCTTGAAAAAGACAGATTTCGCTGGCCGAAATCACCTGAGCAAGCTAAAACTTTGCAAGCACGGGAACTTAAATGGTTGCTGGATGGAGTTGATCTGCATAAGATCAATACTCATAAGAAGCTTACTTTTCAAAGCCAAGGTTATGCAAGAGAACATTGATACATCTGAATTTGAGTCCTTAAGCAAAGAGCAGCTTATAAATCGTATCATTGGTTTACAAGCAGATGTCGCAAGCCTTCAATACATCCTTTTCTCCCGCAGATCAGAAAAACGAAAAGTCGACCCAGAAGGCATGCAGCCTCTATTTGATGAGGTTGAACAGATAGACCTTGAGGAAAGCGAACCCTGCAAGGAAGATAATGTAGAATGTAAAGAAAAACCAAGAAAAAAAGGCTCAGGTAGAAAACCCTTACCAGCTAATTTACCAAGAGAACGACGCGAGCATGACCTAAGCGAAGAAGCAAAGCAATGCCCTGTTCACAATATAGCTCTTACGCGTATCGGCGAAAAAGTAAGGGAAGAACTTGAGATCATTCCCGCAAAAGTAAAGGTCATTGAGCATGTTACTTTTTCTTATAAATGCTCATGCTGCAGCGACATTGATGCAACAACAAAAATTGTTTGCAGTAATCTTGAGCCTAGACCCATACCAAAAAGCTTCGCATCACCTTCACTTCTTGCTTATATAGCAACAGCAAAATACTGCGACCATTTGCCTCTTTATCGGCAGGAACAAATTTTTACTCGTTACAGTATTGATTTGAAGCGTAACACTATGAGTTCTTGGATGATTCAAAGCTCAAAACTAGCTACGCCGCTCATAAACCTCATGCGAGAACAGCTATTAAACTCGAAGGTTGCCGGTTGTGATGAAACACCTATTCAGGTCTTGAAAGAGCCCAATAGGAAAGCTGAGCAACGGAGCTATATGTGGGTTGGCACCTCAATGTGTGGCCCTCCAGTGGTTATATTCAATTACGACAGTCGTCGTAATACCGAAGCAGCAAAAAACTTCTTAGAAGGATTCGAGGGCATTTTGGTCTGTGATGGACTTAAAACCTATGATTCCTTTGCCAGAAAAGAAAATGTAACTTTAGCTGGATGCTTGGTGCATATTCGTCGTGGATTTGTTAAAGCCGAAAAGGCTTTGAAGAAAGCAAATCCCAAGGCTAAGACAAAAGCAGAAATTCCACTGGATCTAATCAGTTCGCTTTACAAAGTGGAAAAAGAAAACATAGGCAAAACTTATGACGAGAAACTAAAAAAGCGACGAGAAGAGTCGCAAACTTTGATGAACCAGCTGTATAGCTGGTTAACAGCAGAAAAGCCTAAAACACTGCCAAAATCTCTAATTGGTAAGGCGATTCGCTATGCATTGGATCAGTGGGACAAAATGCAGCACTTTTTGCTGGACCCACATGTGCCCCTAGACAACAATAGAGCTGAGAGAGCTATCAGGCCTTTCGTGATAGGTAGATCCAACTGGGTTTTTTCTAATTCCTGTGCTGGAGCAGAAGCAAGTGCCACCCTGTATTCTCTAATAGAATCCGCGAAAGTTAATGGCTTAGATCCATTCAACTACCTTTGCATTATTTTCAAAGAGCTATGCAAGGCAGAATATTTAGAAGATTATGAACGCCTACTGCCTTACAACATTCGCGCTCACTTTGATGTCAAACCACTTATCAACCCGAAATAGAAACTCCCTCATGGGCTATCTATCTACGATACCTCAAATCTACATGAACAACTTAGAGAATTGAAGACGGGTCAATTGTGATCGCTTACGTCTTTTTCGCTTGCATTTAGATACTGTTCACTTTTATTTATGACCCTTTGATTCCAGCTCTCACATTTTTCTAATTTAGTGTCCATCCTTTCTATTAGTTTAAGATTTTTCATCGTAGCCTTATCGGCCATTTTTTTATAATTTTCGCTATCTAAATCTGAGAACAGATAGTAGTAGTTAGCTATGTTTACGCGCATAATTAGGGAAGGAATAGACGTCATACTCGTGAACTTATAATTTGGAGCATGCGGCAAATAGAAGTGAGAAGCTAGCTGTGACGCTGATTGTATCCATCCTCCAGAGTTTTTTCTTAAGTCCAATATTAAAATATCGTTATCCAGGGAATTTACGAAGCTATCATAGAATGCCAGCCATGCTTTATCACTTGATCCTCGGAATCCGTTAAAAGATAGGTACCCTGCCTTTTGATTTTCAATAGTTTTTTGCTTAGCTTCCCAGATAAATTCTTTAAATTTTTTGTCTATTTTCTTAGAAGAGACGATTTCTTGCAAATGATCTCTATTTTCCTGAGTACAGCTCAAGTTACCTATTTTTAAATCCAAATGTTCGTCGTCGGTTTTTTTAAAGTAACTATTGACTAGGATACAAATATCTACGGTTTTGTTGCTTTCTTTGCTGCTGCTCAAAAGATCGTTTAGATCTTGGTCCAGCTGATTTAATTGTAGTTTCGGTAAGCCTATGGTTCCTGCATATGCATTTTTTATTAGACTATTTATTTTTTCAATATCACTTTGAAGCTGTTTTTTGCTTAATTGCGGAGGTGGAATCAATTTTTCCGTAGCAATTGGTTCAATGAATAAAACCCCTTGTTCGCTTAATTCATTGATAATGTTTGATTTAGAAAAAGATCTAAATGCTAAGGTTGATGTGGTTGCTCCTAACAAAATGCCTAAGAGAAAAAAAATCTTACAGTACATAGTTTAATCCTTTTAAATTATGGGGTTTTAGTGAAATGCGACAGGATGTCTGCCCTATGTCACTCTTTTCGTCGAGGGGAGTGTCATAGGAGGACAAGGCTAAATAAAACTGTGAATTTGAAACTTAGTCGGAAGAGAAATTAAGGCGAATTTTTTGATAAGCAAATGGATCAGCAAGCCTTTGAAATACGTTTTGGTTGCATAATATTCATTAAAATCTATACTTACATATTTAAATGAAAGATACAAATTTATGAAAGATTAGTAGGGACACAAAGGGAGGTCGGTATAGATTGCCTAGTTTACTCCAAATCGAAACCTTCAAAAGAGAATAAACAGACAAATAAATGGAAAATAAAATTTTAAAATGATGTTTCAGTAAGTTATTGAAGCATCAGGAGTATACAAATGCACTTGTATGTAAACCTCTTCTAAGAAGCCGTCTGAAATGGCTTTCCTTTCAGATCATAAGGAGGGGCTGAATTAATCCAAATAACTTCTCTATTGATTGAATAAGCATATTGAACTATATCTCCTGTACCTCCCATTCCTCTACTATTAAACCCGTCCCAAATCGCGATGACAATTTCGCTCTGATCTACAACATATTTACCAGCATTTAGGTAGGCTGCATTTCTGCTCATTAGCCGATTACCCTTGTCTAATATATCTTTAGTTAAACCTTCTGGAAAAATAATTTTTTCAGACATTCCAATTAGAGACAAAAACTCTTTCCTAGAATCTTCAGATTCAAAGTCTGTAACATAATCTGTTATCTCGGTCGGTAGGATCGAAATCAGCTCAGTTTTGTCATCAATTGCCTTTGCAACATGATAAATAATTCTATCTGTTCCTTCCGATAATGGTGAAAAGATCCTTAATCTGCGATGGGCAATGCCTAGCTTTTTAAATATTTCCTCAACTGTTTGTTTTAACTCATTGTTGATTTGTAGATCTCTATGGCCCGTTATTCCTATAGACAAGTAATCTTCGTTGTCTGTTTGTGATTGCGCTAAAAAATTATCTACAGAAATACAAACTGGAAAATATTTTAATATATTAGTAAGCTGAAACTTGGTAATCTCAATATTGCCTTTTAAGGACGAATATTGATTAAATGCATAGTTGTATAATGACCTAGATTTTGAGAAATTACCCATTAATAAATTTGCCTCAGCTAAAGTTACTATATCCCAAAATTGATCGGAAGAATCTGTAACTATGTTTTTTAAGGAGTAATATTTTTGCCGCTCTTCTATTGTATTTTTAACCTTTTCAGCAATATTCCTAGATTCTCTTTTTTGCCCCAAAAAAAGTGATAAAGCTGCTGCATTAATACCCATGTATATGTCTGCAAATTCCGATTTTTCAAATCCAGTATAGTAATTATTTCTACTTGATCTAAGCTCTGATGTTCTTTTTGGATTGTTTAACCAAATGCGTTTTAAGATGCCACAATAAATACCTTGTGTTTCTGGGTCCTTGTATGAATTTTTTTTAAAATAAGGGTCTAATAATTTTTTTGCTTCAATCAAATCATTTTTTCTACTAAGAATTAGAGCTTTTAATTGAATAAGTCTTACGTCTTTTGGAAAAAGTTTGATGCCAATGTCCAAGATCTCGAGCGCTAAATCGTTGTTGCCATGATTAATATTATATTCTCCTAAGACTCCATATAAGATTGGGGAACCAATTAGGGCCTGAGGAAGTGAAGCAAGGTCTTTTTTTTCAAGATCTTCGTAGCTTTTTTTATTCACAAATTCTCGAATATATCTGTTTGAGCACTTTGTTAAAATTCTTAAAACATCGAAATCGGGATTTGAATTATTAAATGTAATTGACCAAGTGATTGCTTCTCTTATGAAAGATATTGCCCAATCTTCATCAATGGAGCTAATTTTTCGAGTAACATGCCGACAGTCGTTCCCAACTCTTCTTATTGCATGAAACCAATATTTATGTGGATAACTTAATTTTCCAAATCTTTGTAGAATATTTAAGTTTCCGAATACATTGCTTGCTGGAATGATCCCGATTAGCTCGACTGATTTTGCAATCATGACTTCAAATATTCTCGTGCAATATATAATGGTAGCTTCGGGAATGTCTTTACGATAGGATAAGTTAATTTTATTTATATCTTCGATTAGGGAGAAACCAATCCGGTCAAAATTACATCTCTTAGCTTCCTCAACCATTAAAAAAAACCTTACTATAAAAATTAACTTTATTTCTTAATCTTAATGAGTGCAAATTTTTCGAATATTTAGACTTTGCATCTTATCGGATATCTGGACTGAGATTTAATTTAAGTGAAATTTAAAACTGATGAAAATTATAATTTAATATCCATAAATAACCGAATGTTAAAACAATAAAAAAAGCGATTTTGTTGTCCTTTCATAAGTGCAAGTAAAAAAATTGGCAGATGTATATTGTGTTTGCATTCATTTAATATGTTATTTCTAATATGTTGGATATTGACTTATTTCGACTTCATCCTACTCTATTTTTAAATTTTTAGACAAGAGTTGTTCTTTAATTAATCTGTAAGTCAAATCCCTGCGGATAGTTAGATTTTGGATCTTTAGGACTTCTTCAATTATTTTATTGGTTTCTTTTGGCATAATCGCGAAAGATTTGAATGCTTTTGTTACAGAATCCTTGATTTCTTTATCATTATTTAGTTCAAATTTTTTAGAAATTGCATACCAGTTTACTAAATTTGTGCATCCTTTTATCCATAGTTTAACTTCACCAGGAAAGATTTTTGCTAAAAAAATTATGATTTGAGAAAGGGAATTAATAAGGAATGATCTCTCATGGTGTTCGGCAAAATACAAGTCTGAAAATATATTGTCAGATTCATGAAGAGCTAATTTGAGGTTGGAGATGGAAAGATCTATTGATAAAAAGAAAAATCTAATAAGATAAAGTGAATATGCTTTTTCCTCAGCAGAAATATTTTGATTTATTGTGTTGATACATAAGTTGAAAACATTACGAATAGAAGATTTTACTCCGCGATGTTTAATATTTATTATTTGTTTATTACATGCTCTAGCATATTCAAGGTAGATATTTTTCTGGTGATAACCTGCCTCTATAAGTTGAGCATACCCATAAACTGCATTTTTCCTGAATTTATTTGCTAGAGTCCATTTTTGATTTAGTTCCAGATTGTCAGCAAGCAAATCAGACGTTTTGAGATGTTTTACAGCAAGTTGAAAATTGTTAGGGGCACCTGCAAATTGCTTATCAATTTCTTGATAGTATAATTCAGCTTCTTTTAGCCCTTTTCTAGGCTTCTTTGCTGCTGTAAATAAATTAACAAGTGAATTCCTTAGAAGATTTCGACAACTTATTGCCAAATGGTTTAGGCTGTCATCTTCGGATTGAAGCAAGTTTGCAGTTTTGATTCCAAAACGAAAAGAATCTTCTGCTTCACGCCAATTGCCGCTCTTTTGATAGATCTTACCCTTATAGTCTTGCATAATACAAAGAAATAAATCGCACTTATTTTCTTCATTTTTGTCATTCATTAAATCTATGCATATATCCGAAGATGTTTGGAAAAAACTTAAAGCTTCATTTTCTTTGTTTTGTAAAAATCTAATATAACCAAGATAATAAGTAAATTCAGCATTCATTTTTTTTTCAAAACCGGTTAGCCGATATCCATTTTTTGTCAGAATTTCAAGAGATTTTATACCCCTTTTTATAAAATCTTCGGCTAGCATTGGTCTATTAGCAGCAAGCATGGCGTGAGTTCCCCAGATGTTAGCGTGTGCAGGTAACGCCAATGCATCCGAAGACCAGTTAGATTCTCTTGCAAGATAAACAGAAGCATCACTTAGTCCGCTAATAAAATTATTAATTGAATTCGCAGTAATTATGAATTGTCCAGGGATTTTTTTGGGGTCGCTTTTCGAGGTTAGTTCTCTACCATTTATTAACGATGTTCTAAGAGTTGCTATGGCTATCCTATGTGCTCTTAAGGCAGCCTGCTTACTGACTATAGCGTTGTTTCGTTGGATATACAAGAGATAGGATAATGATGAAAAAATTAAGACTAAGGATGAAAGTACGGTAGTTAAAATTGCTCGCTTTCTAGCTTGACGCTGATATTCTCGTCTCTTAAGGTCGTCAAATGTGCAACCAAGGATTGGAGCCAAAATCCGCAATTTTTCTTCATCAAGCTTTTTCAGCATTTCCTTTAAGCTAGGTGCTCTAACATCAGCCGCTAGTGGTTCAACTTTTTCACCTTTCTCATTGAAACACAAAATCTTCGGAAAGGATTTTTCAGGTTCACCTTCGATTATTATCGGCAAAACATTACTTAATCCGGTCGTATTTTTAAAGGTTTCAACTTCTTTAAGAACCCATTTTGAGTCATTAGTTCTGGGAGAACATATAACTATGAGATACCTAGATTTTATTAATGCACTACATATACTGTCATCTAGATTTGAAGATGCAGGCAATTCATCTAAATCTCTAAAAACTCTAGATAAGCGCCGTGGAACCCCAAGTTTCACTAATGACCATGGAGTACGATAAGTTTCTAATAATTTATGGAGTCGGATTGCAATTTCTCGGTCCAATTTTTTGTGTGTATAACTTATAAATGCATCATAATTTGGATATTTTTTCTGCGATTTCGGGTTGGCAGTATTGAAATATTCCGACATCAACAGTACCTCACAATTTTATAAAATACTTCATCGGTATATAACAAAAAACCATAAAATTGCAGGGATAAAAATGATTAGGTTAGAACTTCAAGGAAAAATCTATGTTCATGCTTTTTATTTAATAATCGCTAAATAGACTGAATATTGAAATGAATATCAGCAAGTTATATACCCTGATAAAAACTACCTCTGTCAAAATTTTTTGTTAGGAAAAGACTGAATTGAAAGATCAAAATAAGAATACTTAATTTGAAAACTAAGATTTAAATTTATGAATTACACGCCTATTGCATTCCCAAAATATCTTTAATGACAAAGATATCCACCTGATATTACGAGATATTAGAGAAAAATTTTCCCAAAAGAGAGTTCTACCTGAATATTTCTCACGATCAAATATCTTTGTGCACTTTGCTGATGGGTGTGTAATTTTTTTAAAATACCCAGCAATTAAATGTGAGAAACTTCTGAACATTGAAGATACATTTGTTCGAAATTTTAAAGCTAATGACTTTGTTCCATAGTAGTGTTTATTATTCATATCCATGAAATACCAATGAAGACTTCGGTAAAACAGGAATAATTCTATCCATTATTTCTTATAGAGAAGTTTACTCCAACAGTTGTTTTGATTCCCTTATGGATAGGTGAATAATTCGATTTGAGATAATTTTTTCTTAGCAATCTATGCATAGATTTCATTTTTTAAGCAAGGGCCTAAGTCAAAGATACTATAGCTGATTTAAACTAAATAGCTTGTGCGGCCAATCTAAAAAGGACAATACCCGAGAACAGCGCGTTGGAATGTGTCATGGTTAATATTACAGCCACTCTTTATCACCTTTGTTCTCCAACATCCAACTAGAATGAAGATTTAATGTTGATTTGAAAATCTTCGTAAACTTGTAAAGAATTTAATAGAAGCACAGACATAAATTTTCAAGATACCTGTTTCAAGCTAACCTCCATCAACCAGCAATACAAATTCACCATACCCATATGCTCCACTCCAGAAACTTGAGTCGATCCTAAATTTGGATTGCCCACCACAATCGCCAGCGATTGCGCTCGCGAAAGAGCAACATTTAATCTATTTTTACTAAATAGAAACTCCACCCCACGCGAAGAGGGGCCTGATAGGTCACTAGAACACATAGACAATATGACGATTGGTGCTTCTTGCCCCTGAAATTTGTCTACAGAACCTACCTTTGCATCTTCTCCTAAAACATCCTTGAGCTTGCTGACTTGAAAGTTATAGGGAGCCACAAATAAAATGTTTTCTAAGCTGATGATTCCACATTGCTTGCCTGAAGAATCAGTAAATGGCCTTCCCACTAGGTCTTCGACTAGCTCCTTTATTACGAAAACTTCCTCATCACTAGCTTGACTATTTCCTTCATGCTCAACTGGAACAAATAGGAGGCCAGAGTCGAGCTTGATTTTTGAGTCTCGCTCCTCTGAACCTAAGATCCTACGGTTGTCATTGCCTTCAGCAGGGTTCAGTCTGCCTTCATACACACTCTCTGAGATAAATGAGCATATCTCTGGGTGTAGCCTAAAAGTCTTGGGCAGGAAAACACCCAGATCTGCAGGGATAGTAGCATGATCTTGCAGAAAGTATTCAAGGATGGATTTGCCACTTTCGCCAGGGTGGGAGCCTTCAATAGGCTGTCCGAGCTGCATTTGATCGCCCATGATCACAATATTATTGGTGCTTTTGGACATGGCCAAGAGGTTTGCTATGGATACCTGACCAGCTTCATCAACAAAGAGGTAATCAAATTGCCCTTCAGTGACATTATTGGTGAATGTCCATGCAGTACCCCCTACTAGCAGCGTTTCTTCACTAAGTTTTAATTTGCTTGCAGTAGGACAGTGTCCGATGCCATCAATTTCAAAGATGGGGTCTTTTGCATTGCTGTTTACCTTGACAATAACTATCTCTGGCTTTTCTGTTGCAATTAAGTCATGGGCACCCACTAATAAATTATCGATAGCTTTATGGCTATTAGAGGTAATGCCAACTCTCTTACCTTTTTTTATTAGCTCAAGAATAATATTTTTTGCCGTGTAGGTTTTTCCAGCTCCAGGAGGGCCTTGAATACAGAGCATTGAGTTATTTAGGTTTAGGGTTAAGTTAGTGATCTGCTCTAAAATGTCCTTATCATTATCTAATAACGGACCCGGTTTATGTTCTTTATGGCGAGGACGTTTTCTAAGTAAAAGATCCAAAATGGCATTTTCTTGCTGCGGATCTTCGATAAACCTCTCACAGAATTCTTCGACTCCTTTGATTAAATTCCCATTAATAATCGGGTCTTTTGGAATTAAGCTGAGCTGATCTGGAAGCTGTTTTTTAGAACCGATCTTGAAATAAGCTAATCCAGCATTTAGATCAACAGAGTGCACTTTAAGAGATACTTTGGAATCAAGGTGAAGAACATAATTCTGTTTCTTACTAAATTTGAAAGGCTGAAGGGAGTCATACTTATATTCATAAATAAATGATTGTTTTTCTTTTTTAGGAACAGTGCCTGTTCTTTTTAAACCTATCAAGCAATCTAGGTCGTCAAATAGATCTTCTGCGGGTGTATCCAAACGCTCAAAGTAGCGCCACCACTTGGGTTTTTCGGCGCGCTTATGAAAATCCATCAAATCATAGAGAAGTCTTGCTATGGGAAAGTTTGCTTCAAGTTCAAGCAAAGATTCCTTGATCTTCTGCCTATTGCTATCTTCCTCTTTTTCTTCTTCAAGCTTTAATCCTTCTGATGATGCATCTTCAGTGAGGCTGGATATGAATTTAACTCCGGCCTCTTCTTGGATCTTTCTAAGCCACTCAACGAGTTCGTAGGTGGAGTCACAGTCATCTTTGTTGTAATCTCTGATTTCATTAAGGATTTTTGAGTCTTGCCAGGTCTCACCATCTTGCTCAACCAGCCACCGTTCATAATAAACAACTGAGGCTCCGCCATCGGCAACTTCAGTTGCTCTCTTTGGCCGATAAAGAAGCTCGACATTCTTGATTGAGTAACTACGGTCACCAATGCGGAGGCCACTTTTGACGACTTGATATAGATCAACAAAAACATGATTCTCAAGCAGTTTGTCTACCTGCTCTTCGCGAGTAGCAAACCTTCCCATAAGTTTTTTGATAGCGGCAATCTCATAATTAGCATAGTGGTAGATATGCATGTTAGGATCTTGTTCCCATCTATCCATGACCCAATCTATAAAATCTTCAAATAGCTGTTTTTCTTCTTCGCGGTTGTGCGCCCAAAAATCCTTAAACGTAAGCTTGCCATTTTCAATAAAGCTATTACCCCAAAGGTATTCCAGTCCCCCTTCAACAATTGGAAAACCTTCGATGTCGAAAAAAACATCTATTGGCGAAGGAGGGGGTAGCTTACAAAGACCCTCACTTTGACTGTTTGCATTAATCACCTCAAACAGTGGTTTTTCCTTGTCCTTAGATTGCATCTGCAGATGCGCTTGGTGCTTTAGCCTTTCAAGAACGCTATCTGAAATTTTCTGAACGTGATCCAAATCCGTTGTTGCTAATTGATTGAGGGTGGTGACGCCTTGTTTTTCAAGGTTTTTGATTTGGTTCTTGGAGATTCTAGCTACTTGATGCAAGCTGTCATTTTCAAGCAATAATTGATTTGCGAATTCACTCCAACGCCCATGACTTCTTGAATCTGCCGGAGAGGGCCTTTTTTCAGGGTCGAAATTTTTTTGAAAATTAAGAAAGCTCTTTTTTAAGAATTGGTAGTAGTGAATATAATCCAATAGCCCACGATGTTTTTCAGTGCCATTTCCCAGGATCACTGCGAAATTTTGTGGCAGGCAACCTTGTACCGATGCTAACATATCCGCATAGCAACAAAGCTGAATGACAAAGTATGGTTTTAACTTATTGGAAAGTTTCGTATCGTAAGGTTCATAGTGATAATTTCCCAGGGATGAGGCTCCTTCAGTTTTGACTAAAAAATCAGAGAAACCGGCAAAACTAGCATGTTCTAGTCGTCCCTGAAAAATAACATCCACTCCTTCTTGCATGGCTTTAATCGTCTGTGATAGTCCTTTGTCTGGGACTTTAATATCAATATTCTTTATAGAAAGTCCCTTTTCTTCAAACTTCTTTATAGTGGTTTCTTCATGCTTATAACCTAAGTTCTGAAGGGACTTACTAAGTTCATCATCTTGGTCGGGTTGAATTTCACTCTGAGGAAATTCGAGTTTGTAGCGGTCCATCCAGGAAGCAAAGGAAGATTCCCAAAAACGAGTCAAGTCTGTGGGTGAAAATACTAATTTTCCATTTTTCTTATACATTTTTTCTACCTTGTTTTCTTACAATAACTATCAAAATATTCTATTTCTTTTGCATTCCGGACTTATCAGTCCGCTACAGTCAGGCTACATATCGGAAACGATTCTTGATGCTAAGCATAATGAACGAATAAGATTTGTTCTGCTCTGATATCATTGAGAATTTTTAAGTTATTTTCACTAATATTGATTCATTTCCCCTTACATGCAATGGATCTCTCTTTTTTTTACTTGCACCATTCAATCGCTGGCTTTTTCCCACCATCATAAGGGTATGCATAACCCTGGTCCAAAAGCATATTTGCTAAAGAAACTCCATCTATGTAAACTTCAGCTACGATACGAAAATACTTTCCTCTCTCCAGATTCTTTAGGTCTATGGAATTTGCTTTAGTTAATATATCCCTGACATAGTCCCTAGCTTCATAAGCAAGTTGTTTTTCACATGCTTTTTTTGATCTAAGTTCAGGGCTATCAACACCTGCGACTCTTATGGAAATTTTATTTCCTAAGAGTGGATGAATTGCTGGGATATTGACTGTAATGGTGTCAGCATCATAGTTTCTGACATACTCAACACAAGAAAAAGAAGACGGTGAGTGTGAGCAAGATTCTTTTGCTAAAGCGGGGGATGGGAAAATCAATAAAAACGTAATTAAAAATGTAAATAACTTCATAACAAACTCCTTTTTTCTAATTAATCGATCATTGCTGTGACATCCAAGGACAAGGGTCGTTGCAACAAGCATAACTGCCTCAATTGCTGAGTTGCCCTGTTGATTCGAATTGCTTAGATCTTAGCACCTGATTGAGGATTTGTTGCTAAATTACAAGAGATTAGAAGGATAGGCGGTTCAAGGTGAGCAAAAGAAACCAATGCCCATAAAAGCTGTGACCTTAGATGACGTTTCCTCAACAGATAAGCATTGCTAGAACCAGGAGTGTTGGATCTGCCTGGAGTTGCAAATTGCAGAGAGGAATACTAATGGCTTTAAATTACTCTAAAATTTTTCTCGCTCACTACAAGACTCAGCAATCCCTCCTACTTTGGGGATCCAGTGGTTTTGGTAAGACTAGCCTGGTAAAAGCTTTTGCTGATATGAAGGATTTTAGACTGATGACGGTTCATGCTCAGTATTTGGACCCTCTCGCTCTTTTCATTCCTTCAACTCAAGATATTGGTGATAAAGGCTTTGTAAAATTTTACCCTTCAGAAATCCTGCATAAGATTTTTGTCACTAAGAAAAGAACAGTTCTTTTTTTGGATGAACTAACTCGTGCAAATGAAGAAACATTCAACATCTTGACAGAACTTCTTTTAGATCGCTGCGTTTTTGGTTACAAAATACCTGATCATGTGCTCATAATTGCTTCTTCAAACTTTGCTGAAGAAGACCATGGGGTAAGAGACATGCCTGATGCGGTAATGCAAAGGTTAACCCATCTTATTCATGCTCCAAGTCCTAGAGAATCCATAGATAACATGCGCAGTAGATTAGCTCAAAAGCTACTTGAAAACGAAAGCGAATTCATACAGCATCCTTCAAAATATCCAATTCACGACCTCCTCAAACCTTGCCCGCGTCAGATTGATGCTTGTGCTACTTTAGCCGAGACTGGCCTATCCGGGGAAAACCTTATGGCAGTCTGTCGTGGGCGCATTGGGATAGAAAAAGGCACTGAGCTAGCAATTAAGATTGAAATGTATCTTTCTGGGCAAGCTAAGATCCTCCCAGAAGAAATTAACGAACAAGAACTTTCCAGGGTATACCGAGCAGAACAAAAGGGCGGGGTCTTGGAGGTTGTTAACTTTCTTTGCCAGCAGATGCGCTACGTAGACAGGATTCCCCATATTGCCAACTACCTGCTTGAATATGCATCCCCGGAGGTGTGTAGGTCTATGCAGGTCCATGGCCTTAGCTTTTCCTATAGAGGTGTACCAAGACGTTCTGATGGTAGTCTTTTTAATCTAACAAGTAGGCACGGTAGCGAGCCAAAACCAATTGAAGTTCCTGGTAAGCCCTGGCAATGGTATGCGATTCGCATTGGCAAACTGGTTCCGAGGTAAGTTATGGATCAGACGTTTCAAGGCTTATCAAACGAGCTTTACGCTATTAGAGGGGGTTTTGCTACTTGGCTTGCAACAAGGCGTATGTTTGTGACCCTGGCAACCTTCTCACAAGCCAGGATTGTCATTTCTGAGGAGATTGACAGCTTAGCTGCCATCTATACACGCGAGCAAATCACCATCTACCTTCATCCGGTTGTGGTAGCCCATTATCAAGAGGATCACCAGGCTTGCTACTTTCTACTGATGCATGAATTACGGCATTTGACTCAGGTGCGAGGAACTTATGATTGGTCAAAACTAGTCAACTGTAAACCTTTGACCAGTGCACTCTTAGATATTTTACCTCCTGGGATTGCACGCAAGTACGGAATCACAGATATCAATACTGACTTAGAATACAAGCACCACATTTTTAATTTAGCCGCGGATGCTGCTATTCACGAGGATATCGTGAGGCTATTCGAACGCAATATTTTCTCTAGAGTTGGGCGCCTGACAAAGCTTCATAGAGGTGAGTCCGAAGCCAAAGCTGATGAAGAAGCAGCTGATGTTGAGCCAGTTACCGTTGATTTTTTGGAGAAAATTGTTGGAACACCTTTGGAACGGGGCCAAGATTGGGTTTATTATGCAAGGGCTATGATTCAGTCCTTAGCCCAGAGGGTGAGAAAAGAACCTCAGCTTGCCCAGTTGATCGTAGATCGACAAATCTTACGCAAAATTTCAGGATCAGCACCAGCAGAGCACTTGCTGCACGATGATGAGCTCGCTGCAATTGACCGTTCCCTTATGAGAGCTGAAGGCGAAAGTAAGAAAATGATTGAAGCTCAACTAGAGGCTCATAATTCAGATGTACCTTGCCTTGAGGGAGACGATTTTAGCGAGACCCATCAGGCGCGTAAGGAAGTTAATAAAGCTATTCAAAAGATCTTGCAGATCGTTAAAAATACGATAACAGCTGCACAGGTCAAGCACCCCAAAATAAGGCGTAGCTACCACAGACCTCATATGTTTGTAGCTGACGCTCCAGGAAGGATGCTTACTCGCAGTCGTGATAAGAAGTCCTCATCAGTTTTGGTGGTCGATACCTCAGGGTCCATGTGGATGCCACTTATCATGGAAAATATGGCAAGTTTAGCCTTTCATATGATGAAACGCCGATTGATAGAGCATGCTTTTTGCTGTGACGTGGAGCTTTATCCCATCGAAAATATTGCTTCTGGCTCGGTAACTCTTATGGGATGCGGTGGAACCGCCTGGACCACCGAACATAATAGTGAAATTCTATCTTACCTATATGGTAACGAGCTTCCTAAAGAGCCATTAACCATATATTACTGCACAGATGAAGAAGTTTACGGGCTTGAAGAAGCCATAGCTGATCAAAGAGTAAATCTTGTAATCATTAATCTACCCCAGCTAATCGATGAGCAAACCTATATGCGAGCCAAGGTATGAATCAGGCAGATAAATTCCTACTTGTTATTGAAAAGAACTCAGCCCCGATTCAAATTATTTACTACTATGAGTATATAAACATAAATAAAATGCAGCAGTTTAGAGTTGAACGAGCAGAGCATTCTTCTTGTTTTAAGCTGTATTTAAATGCTAATAATGTAATTTATAAGGAGCAAAGCGAAAAAGACCGATTTGAATGGTTTGATGAAAAATACTTGTTTGCTAGTAGTTTTGATCTTTATGATAAAGCTTGTGAATTAGAGCTTCCAAAGGTATTTCTTGATTGGATGGCAGCTCGTTTATAAATGCGTGTCCTGTGATTCCACCAATAAACCAGCCTAAGAGACAATCGCTACAACAGACTTTAAAAAAATTATTGGACAATAAGCAGAGTTTCAGGAAGCTTTGTTTCTATAGACTTCAATAGTTTTTTGAACTTGCTCATGCACTTGTTCTTGAAGTGTTTCAGGTTCTAAAACTTTAACCGAAGGTCCGTAGCTAAGAATCCATTGCAGAAGCTCTGGCGTTACGCCGACTTCAAGATGCATTTCTATCTTTCCACCTTGACGAGATACCACACGCTGTGAGCGATGCCATCTTCTTTCACTAATGAAAGCCGCAATGGGAGGAGAAAACTCCAGTTTTATCTGCTCTGTTTTAGAAGCATGGTAGATTCCAAAAGCACTATCAAAGTAGTTTTCTGGATCCACTATTTCGCCTTCATATGGCTCGTCAAGCATTTCTGCATGATTCATTCTAGGTAGGCTGAAAATCTTGTTTTTACCAGCATCAATATCTTCTGCTACTAGGTAAAGTGATCCTTTAGAAAAATATAGGAATTGCGGTCCCAATACCCTGTCTGTGGTTGATTGACTGTTGCTGGAAGAATAATTGACTTTTATTTTTTGACGCTCAGTACAAGCGGCTCTTACTGTATCTATGATGTCAGGATTAAGTCCAAGGCCCCATTTAGGGCCTGGTTCAAAATAGAATTCATTGGAGACTTCATTTAAGAAATCTTGACCTTTGCTGGTTAGCTTTTCATCAATTTTACCGAAAGCGGATGTTAAATCTTCAAAAAAAGGAGTATCTTTAAGAGGTGCCAGCATCCCTCGTGCAAGGTAAAGTGCAACCAATTCTCGTGAATCTAAGACCAAATAATGGCTAACTTTGGTGGTTTTTTCTAAGGTCCAGCGAGTGCCATTGACATCATCGGTGCCTTTTTCATTTAGAGGGAACCCTGCAGCCTTTAAGGCATCGAGGTCACGGTAGACAGTCCTCTTTTCTACCTCAAACCCTCGGTCATGCAAGCGCTCGTGGAGATCTGAGACCGAAAGGCCGTGTGGAGCTCCCTCCAATATATTTAGAATCTTATAGATTCGTGAAACCTGTGCATTACGACCCTTCATTGTATTTCCTCCCAGTCCAGATCATCGGCATATATTTACAGCAATTTAGCTGCATACATAAGGATCTTTCGGGATCCGTAGTGACATATCAGGTCATAGTATAAGAGATTGAATTAATTGATTTATTATCGTGACCTCACCTGTCATGGGTTGGCTCGATAAATTATATAACTTTTTTGAAGGAGGTAGACATGAGCTTAGTAATGATTAAAACAAATAACGAGGTAATCCAAGTGGCTAGTGATTTTGATAGCTTAAGTAAGCCACTTTATTTAGGGCCTAAATATGTTCGAGCATTGTTCAAGTTGGCATCTCTAAAACACAATATTTTTATCAAACCAAAGCATTGGAAGATATTCGTTGGTCGCAATTATCAATCTGTCCAGGAAATAGAAAGAGTAGTGAAGAGGTACAAGGTATTTGGGGATTTAGGATATTAAAAAGCCAATCGGTTAAATATTACTAGTATCACAAGGTAAGGAGAAAATATATGAGTCAGCTATCAAAACAATCAAAACAAACGATACTTAATACTCTTAAATGGTCGTTCGTAGCAGGATTTTGTGCAATAAAACTTGTCAAAACATTTCGTCAAATTAAGTGGAGATCATCTGATAAATAAGTGTATCTATATTTTAAAAAGAACTGCAACTATTAATTGGAGATATTTAACTATGAATGACCATCAAATTAACTTATCAAATTGTTTAGAAAGAGTTGAGAAAGCAGCAAATTCTGGTCTACGTTATGCTATGTGGAAACTTGGAAATTTTTATTTTGAAGGACGTTACGTGAAGCAAGACTATGAACAAGCTGCAGCTTGGTATAAAAAAGCCTCAGATTTAGGCCTATATATTGGACACAGAAGCTACGGAGAACTCTTATTTAATGGAATTGGTGGAATTCAAGATCAGGAAAAGGCATTAAGATTATTTAAGCTTTCTGCACAGACTGGAGATCCCAGATCTTGCTTCTTGTTAGGTAAAGCTTATTTATTAGGTCAAGGTTGCAAACAGAAAAGAAAAGAGGCAGAACTTTGGTTACAAAAAGCAAGCCTTCTTGATCATGAGGAGGCTAAATTACATCTTGCCTTCCTAAATGCAACCGGATTGATATTAGGGCTTAATCCTGGAGAAAATTTTTATAGATTGAATCATGAGATTAAAAATGGAAATACATTGGCTTCCTATGCGGAATATCTTCTTAGCAAGCATTATAATTTTGAGACAGAACTAGACTCAAATCTAAAAGAATTAGGACTCCCAGATGCTGAATATGAGTATTGCATGAGAAAGCTGCAGGAATTGGGTGGTGACGACTCAGATCTTAACTTAAAAGCAGAGCTCGATGCCAATTTGAAACGACTTTCATATCAAGGGTATTTACCGGCTATTGTTGCTCAAATACAAAGATACAGGTTTGGTGACGGTGTAACTCAAGACCTACAAATAATAAAAGAGTATGCACGATTAGCTGCTGGCTTTAAGCAAGCAATCGCAAGATATGCGGTTTTAGAGGGCAACGTAGTTGACCATGGTCATAAGCCTCTTTTTATGGCAAGGCAGCATTTGAAAAATGCTAGGCGAGGCTGCTATGTATCTCAAATTATGGCAGCTCAATACCTAACTTGTTCAAAAGCTACTCCAAATAAGACCCATATCAATCTTTTAAGGAAGGGAGCAGAATTGGGGTCAAATACTTGTATGATGGAGCTCGGGAAGTTAGGTTTTGATAAAAATCCTTTTCTTATGGAGAATGAAGGAGTTTTTTGGCTTCAGATGGCAGCTGATGAGGGCTACACAGATGGACATGTTTATCTAGCTGAGTGTCTATTTTTCGGTGTAGGATGTGAAAAGAATATAGAAGAGTCCCTAGTCTATTATCATAACGCCCAGGAAATGGGCAGCTATTACGCAAGTCTTAGTTTAGGAAAGATTTTCTTTCATGGAACTGGGTGTATCAGAAATTTCAAGGCGGCTAAAAACTATTTTTCAATAGCTGCTAAAAATGGCTGTAAGGAGTCAGAAAGCATATTGAAAGAATGGTGTCTTGAGTATGATCTAGAAGATGATGAACTAGATATCTTTGATGATGGCACTACTGAAAACTCAAAATTATCTGATTTTGAAGCTGTTAATAATGATTTTTCCAAAAAGAGATGTGTAGTAGTTCCAATATATAAGCCAAGTTAAAATCGACCTAGTGACCCCAGATGACAATAGCTATGCCGTAACATAAATCATAATGTGGCCAAGAATTCTTGGCCAAGGCCGTCTTTTATTTTAGGAGGATTACATATGAGATACTTAATCATTGCTACTATTCTATTATCAGCATGTGGAGATGATCTTGAGCAAAGTTCGAGTTCCAGTTCTGAGATAAATGAATTTAGCCAAGCAGTTTCCGTCGAAGAAAGTGAGGAAGGTGAACTGTTATTTGAAGGTTATATTTCGAATGCGTTTGAAGTGTCAGTGGATGGCCTTCCATACGATGACCTTGAGGATTTTTACACTCAGGAATCAGAAAATTTGAAGGAAAAGGTAATTGCTGCAGGTTATGATGAATCCTATGAAGTCTTCTTCGATGCTGAAATTGGCTTTAAAGATTTATGGCAAAACATGACAGTCTATATTTCTTCGGTGCAAAATCGAGGGTACCAGAGAGAAGCATACGTGGGTCATAATGGTGATTTTTCAATCGCATTGCCCACTAAGGCAGAGGACTCAGAATATAAGGTTCGGGCGAATAAAAGAATCGGAGTTATCTTAAGTAATGAGCATGAAACCATAAGGATTTGTTATAATTTTTCAGCCATTGATAAGTCAGTTTTACTTTCAGAAAAAGAACAGCCCATTATTTTAAATGAATTTCAATCGAAAATTACAAATTATGCCTGTGAAAAATCAGAAAATTCTGCCATCGAAATTCCTGTGATGGAACAAGATGATGCTGAAATCGGTATTAAGATTGCTCCTGGGATGAGTAAAAAAGATGTCCTGGACCAAGTAGGGGAAGATTTTCTTCTAATAGAATCGGAAACGAAATGGTGCTGGTTTTCCGATAGTTTTGGTGCTTCACATCTTTGTGCAGCAAATTACGCAACTGTATGCCAGTGCTACATTACATTTGATGAAGAGGGTTATGTTGATGGTAAGGATAATATCAAATCCAAGTATTTAGACATATTGTCTTGGTAACTTCTAGTAATAACTTAAAACAAAAGTATAGCTTAGCCTGGAATTCTGCTGCTGAGTCCTTTGGTCTGGCTAATAAATCAGGTTTTATGAGGCTTGATTTCGATGGTTTTCCAATCGGTGGAACGGTATCAATAGCTAATTCCCATAAAGAAATCAGCGATTATCAGGGAATTAATGGAAATTGGCATATTTTACAGGCTACTTCCTCGAAAAAGACTTATTGCAGCAAAATTAACAAGTACGGGATCGAGGAATGCGATCAAATAAGATTAGAATTTCACAATGGTAGTATTTTTGAAGGGGCCACAATACTTGGAGTTGATAAAAGTAGGGGTGATTTATTTTATGCACCCTTTGACTCAGATACATGCACCATGGAGCGAAGCAAGCTATTTGCCTCAGTTAAAGAGGGAAAGATAGAAACGATCCATAATCATATTAAGGTTGATGAGCAGTCTTCGGCTTTGCTACTTGAAGTTGGCTCTGAGACACTGGTATTGGGCTTTGTGAATACATCTGGGGAGTATAAATTAGATAGCCAAGTTTCAGTAGTTTCCGGAAATGATATATCACAAGCCCAAGTGGCCGTTGTGAGAGACAAGGTTTTGGTTAGCTATATTGATAGTAATAGACTTTACCTTAGCTATAGTACCCAGGGAGTTAGTGAGAAATAACAACTAAAATTGAGTCTGAAATCTAATTAGATCTAAACTTTTTTATTTGCTTCTGTTTCATTAAATAATAGGCCCCAGCACCTGCAGCTAGACCGGCAACCGCAGCTCCTCCACTCAATATTACCAGACCCCCAGCCATACCTAGGCCACCACTTGCTAAGGAGCCTCCTCCGATAGCTGCAAGGGTAGCATTAGTTGCAGCAGCTCCGCTTAGGGTGCTAATAGCAGATCCGGTGGAAGCCAGACCAAAAGTAGAGACTAGACCTGTCGCGGCAGTTGCGGACCCTGCTCCGACACCTAATGCTATTCCTAAGCTCCCAGTTTTAGCTTTTGCCTCTGCACTGGGAACAAAGATTTTTGCCTTTTTTGAAAGATCATTAAATATCTGTTTGGCTTGAGTAATACTTGAAACTACCAGAACAGAGTCTGTTAAACCACTTAGGAGCAAAACCGGGTTATGGGTGATTATTCCTGCTGTGACTTTGGTACCAATTCCTATGCTCGCCCAGATTAGACTTGATGAATCTATTTTCCCCCTTTTGGTTTTTTTATACAGACAATAAGTTCCGTAAGCTGCCAAGCCCCCTGTAAGAATATCAGCAGCGTTTAAGCTAAGCCAATGAGTTGCTTTTCTTGCTGATAAAATCGAATTATGAACAGCAAATTCACTAGCTGGGATTGGAATACCATGGGGAGTCGTGAAATCCTTAAATAGTTCAAAGGGATATTGTGCTACTCCATGTAAACCAAAGTTATCATATACATCGACTATATTTGCCGCAAAATCATGTCCATGTTTCACTCTGTGGTCGAAGCCACCAATATGTCCATTATAAGTGTCCATCCAAAGAGAGAGGTCAGTAGGATGGAAAGATTGGTCGACTTTTTTGGTTACGATAGTAATGAAATAGCCAGAAGCTACCGCGAAATTACTTAAAATCTCCTTAAAATTGCTGTCCAATTTTCTATTTAACAAAATATTATCCTTTCTTTTCGTAAATCTTGAAAATAAATCGGAACAATAGACGACTCATCTTTGTGATTTGTGAAATATACTTATTTTATTGGAAATTATTGATTTGAATAATTTTTTTCTCTAAATTTGCCCTCTATGGACTTAAAAAGTAGTTTGGTCCCTAAATATATTCTGGAGCGATAATCAATAAACATTGGATAATCGTTATTAATACTGTTAA
>JBGCDR010000063.1:0-11239 GCA_045105515.1 Oligoflexales bacterium | reverse complement strand
TTCACTTGTCTTTCCGGTAACATGAAAATAAACATATCAAGCCCTCCCAGAATTACGTTTGGGATCAGCTTATCAATATTTACATAATAATCATATAAAATAATAATATTAGCTGGTTAAAAAATTAGACAACTCTAATTTAATGAATCAGTATTTCATGGATCATTAGTGTTTTTCTACCTCCTATCTGAGGTATCTCATACATAAATATCTCAGTTTTTTGTTGCTTATATTTTTCTGGTGATTTAAAGATTTATTCAATATATTTTGGACCTACCAAGTTTCAAGTTGTCATTGAAAGGTACACAAATGTTCGGAACAAAAATGCTGATGTTTTCATTATTAGTCCCAAATTATTTTCATATTTCACATAGTTTTTTACCCACAACAAATGTTAGTTTTGAAAAACAAACAGGTCAAATGAGAGCAGAAAATAAATTTCAGATGAAAAATTTGATCAGTTTAAGTGCACTGCCTGATGATACCATCAAGTCTGGAATGTTTGATTTTGAGCCCGATTACTTCCAAGAAATATCTAATTCCGTTGCAGTAAAGGTTCATAATTTTTCGGAAGAAAAAATTCAGGCTTTAAATTCAAAGGAAGACTTAACTAAACATGCATATAGTTTATTATTTGTTATGAGAGCTTATAATAATGCGGCCTTGGAAATCTCCTGGGAGGCTGTTCAATGGGCTATCCCGCATGGTGACTCTTTGCGTTCTGCTGGGGATTACGGTCGTGATAACCCCTGGGACGAAATCTTAAATTACTCCGAAAATGCTGCAATGGATGCTGGATGGGATTCTCGTTGGAGTGAGGCTAGAAATTATGCTCTACATTTTGCTAGATCTTCTGCAAGTATTGTTAGGGCTACTGCCAGGAGGGCCGTTAGGGAATTTGTCATAGATGCCGAAAAAAATGGTAAAAGTTCCGAGGAAATAGGTCGAGCCGCCTTCAATTTTGCTCAAAAAATTTCTTATCAATATTTTTTTGAAAACTTCGATAATATTGTAGAAAATTCCTACTCTGCTAGTATTGACCAGATGGCAAATGATCCGAAAAAAAACATTTTTAGTTCACCTGAGTCTTGGGTCAATTTTAGCTCACAAAAAAAGTATTTTGGCAATCTAGAAGATCAATCACGCCACTTCTTTGATCCCTGGCTAACTGAGTTGAATAAAATCACGAAAATTCTGGATCGTAGAAATGTAAAAGACGAGTCAGAATAGGGAAAAATAGTATTCACTGCTCTCTAGTTTTGATTTTCATATGGTCTCTGCAGTAAAAGGTTCAACCACAAAATGTCAAAGCTGAGAAATTTTGCGAGAGACATCAAAAAAGGTGGCTTTCTTAAATCGCACGCCCCTATTTTGGATAGGATTTACACGCTGCAGAATTAAAGACATAGGAGAGATCGCATTTCAATATAGTTTGATGGAATTGGAACTCATTTTTTGCCTCAAGGCTGTTGAATTAGTCCTAGTTTGAGCCCTAGGGATTTTAGACCTAGTTTTCAGCCAAATTTAAGATCAAAATTTCTTTTGAAGATATCGATAGTCCTTATAGGCTTCTATTTTTAGATCGCTCAGGAACTAATAAAGAATAAATAACTTCTATTCATGACTTCAGACAATTAATGAGAGCTTCACTTAGAGCTATCAAAACGAACATACATGAGTTCATTCACTTGATTATTTAGCTTTGATACAAAATCTACTTGTATCTTTATTACTAAACTTACAGACTCCGCCTGAAATTCTGTGGTAATAATTTCAGAGCCAAATGAACTCAAGATTCTTTTCAACCTATCTAAATCTGAATAGCTACTTTCCAATTTCATTTCTAGCATTTTTCTGTAATTAATGAGATTGGATAACGCTACCGACTGCTTCACACTTTCACTATAAGCACGAACTAAGCCACCAACTCCCAATTTGACTCCACCAAATACCCTTGCGGTTATAGCGGCAGTATTAATTAATTGCTTCCCAGCAAGTACGCTGAGAGTAGGCTTGCCGCTGCTGCCCTTAGGTTCACCATCATCACTCTGATTTTCTACTACCTGATCAAAGTCGTTCAAAAAACGATATGCATAGACAAAATGATTAGCCTTTGAATAACGTTCTTTCATTACAGAAAGCTCAGGAACAAACATTGAATAAGGAATAAGGTGGGTATAAAATTTAGATTTTTTAACTTCGATAGTGCTTTCTACTGATTGTTCGATTTCATAGTAAGCCATAAGACCATTCCAGAGTAATTATCGTGACAATGAAGTTACATAAAGTAATTCCTATATGCTCCCTTGTCCAGAAATTACAGCCTTGAGTATATTTTCACTAGAGTATGGCCGAGTTCTATATTTAGTTTCATAGTGTTGGTAGTGTTTTAAATGCCTTGAAACATCATAAATCATATGGTCTGGTACTTTGCCATAATCAAGGAGATATTCATAACGCATTGCTGATTTCTGCAGTGATTTAGCAAGATAAACCTTTGCATTTGTTAGAGATTTAAGGGTGGATTTGAAAAACTGTTCTTGATCTTTATTATAGCTGCCACAAAGATAAAGAAATTTAGCCTTGGGCAATAGACCAAACGCGACAAAATTATAGCGTTCTCTTAAGAGGGATAGTATAAAAGGCCTACCTAGGGATTCTGGCCTAACCTTGATAACTGCACTTTTTCTCCTAAACCAATTTGATAGATGCTGATCTATACTTGTTGCCACTCTTAGATCATCAATAGCAGTAAAAAAACCATTGAACTCTGTCCAAATTGGAACAAAACCTTCGATAAAAGTATGAATGGATCTCATGCTTAATCTATAAAAATGTGAATCTACGGGCTCATTGCGAGTAAAGGAAGTCAAAACTGAAAAAAATCCGGTTGTACCAACATTAACAACATTCGCTACCAATAATGAAAGTCCGCCAGTGAAAGGGATTAAAGTTGCCCCCAAAATTGAAGTGGTGAGAACAAAAAAACCATCACCCCCTTTTGCTAAACGGTAGGCAAGATAGCGTTTCTTTCCCATTGGTTGCATCTGTCTAATATTGAGATTAAAAGAGTAATCCATATATTTATCTACAATGGTATCGGTTCCATAGTAGCTATAAAATCTTAAAAATTTCTTGATACTATGTCTTATTTTTCCGGGTTTGCTTTTTTCATTAGGCCTAATTCCAAATTCAATCTCAGATCTTAATTCTTGAAATCGACGTTTTTCTTTTTTGGTTCCAACACCGCTATCAATTTTTTTAAGGAGAATCATATACTCCCCCATAGTACGACTAATTCCATTTATTTTATTTGGAATTTTAGTCATATTGTTTCTATGAATTACATGCATTTTCTCCATTTTTTTTCTATTTTTTTTTTCAAATGCGGCTAGGCTATGTAAAAAATCTTCTTTTTGATTTGCTTTACCTCCCTGCACAAGTAAAGTAACAAGTTGCTTCTCACTCCAAGAATAAGATCTATTTAGAGAATTCGGATATTTTAGCTTTTCAACTAAAACCAATTGACTAGACAAGCTTTTATTGCTTACTTCATCCCGAGCAAAACGCATAAAGTCTATTATAGGATGATTTTTTTTGAAATTCATCGAACTTGAACTTGTATTACCGCGGGATTTTTCTAATCGACCAAGACTTTCATAAAAACTTATAAAACGCTGTGCTATTTTTAATACTCGGTCAATATTGTTTTCTTGAATTATTGAAGTATAGCTATATCCTCCATTCCAATCTTTTTCAGAATCTTCAAGCGCATCGGAATAATCTCTAATAATAAACTGATCAAAAACATACCCCGACCAGCTAAACACCTCCTCATGGGACCCACCTTTAATCAAAGCAAAATATGCTTGCCCTTTATCTCTAATTTTTCTTAAAATTCGTACTGCCTTGATCGATGGATTAGGTTTAGCACCTATATATCCAGCAAAATCTTCCAGGGAAATACAACTATCTTGTCGAGATGACCCTTTCATTAGGTAATGAGAAAAATCTAATGAATTTATCCCTAGTTTTTTACTAAAATGTTTGGCAATGGCTGGTTTATTCCTTATAAGAAAAACAAATTCCTCTTGGCTATAAAAAACCTTTTTATCAAGATAAGGAGATATTTCCATGATTCCAATACAATTGGATGGATCATTTTTTTTCAATTTTTTATTGGTGTCTGTCTTAAATTTTTTTTTCTGAAATTGAATGTTTTCGATACTAAAACCACCATAGCGAATATATGCTCCCAAAGAGGTACCTGAAAATAAAATTACTATCGTATAGAGAAGAACCCTTGAGAAATAAACCATACATTAGACCTAAGACAAATTCAGCCAGTCGATCGATTCAAGATCTTAGATACAAATCTATTAACAGCTGTAATCTATCAGAATATAGTCAAAAAACCATGTTTTTAATTTTTAGCAACAAGGGAAACAAATGGATAAAAAGTATTGGTTGGATTGCTGGGATTCGGGAAATATTCGCTTTCACCAAAAAAAAGTTAATCCGCATCTTAACTCTTTCTGGAAATTGCTCGCAAAAGATAGAAGGCCTGTATTTGTTCCTTTGTGTGGAAAAACTTTAGATATGAATTATTTAGCAAATTATGGTCATAAAGTGATTGGAGTGGAATTGAGTGAACAAGCAATAAAGGAATTTTTTCAAGGACTTGATCTAAAACCGCAGATCATTTCTGATAGTGGGTTTAAAGTTTATGAAGCTAATTCTTATAAAATATACTGCGGGGACATCTTTGAAATAAAATTTGATTTTTCAATTATTGCTTATGTTTATGACCGTGCATGCTATATTGCATTAGACCACAAAGACAGAAAAAAATACTGTCATTGGCTCATAAAAAATCTACCGCACGTTAATATGCTTCATTTAAGCATTGAGTTTGATCATCTTACAGCTGGCCCCCCGTACTCAATCACGAAGCAAGAGATTGAGAGAGGTTTTTCTTCATCTTTTAATTTAGAATGTTTAATTGATGAACCAATCAGCAAAGAAAAGGTACCTCATGCTGATTTTATCACTCATCTTACCGAAAGAGTTCACAAGATTACTCCTCAATCATAATATATATATTTTTTAGTTTACACTCAGGTCTTGTATTTAAGATTGAATTTACTGAGGCAAACCGTTAATTAAAAATTGCTATGATATTCAACGGGGAGTTAAAAATGAAATCAACACAACAAACCTTTGATCACAGATCGACTGCGTATTTACCAGACTATCATAGACCCTTTTTAAATTCAGTTACCTTACCTAAATTAGTACAAGCCTGTTGGGCAGCTTATGATCCAGAAGGATTTTTTTTCTCGATATCAAGCAGAACAAGCAGAGATTTCTTTACTGTAGAACTACCAGGTTTTAGTACTATTCATGTAACAGGTTCAGCAAATGGTGCAAAAGAACTCATGTCAGCTCCTCCTCAAGTTTTCAAGATGCTCACAGGAAGCCCAATTGACTCAGTTTTAGGACCCAACTCTATGATGGTTAAAGATGGCAAGAAACACCAAAGGCAGAGAAAAATGATTATGCCTTGCTTAGGGCCCGGACCAATGAAAAGTTTAAAGAAGTCTTTTGCAAAGGTAGCCATCGATGCATTGAGTTCCATGCAAGTCCCTTCTGAAACTAATCTCGCTGATTTAATGCAAGATTTAACCCTAAGTATAGTTGTTGAAACAATTTTTGGTGTCCAAGATCAGGATTTTAAAAAAAAATTCTGCAAAACGATAAAAGAATTTGTTAGCTTAACAACTCCTTCTCTGCTACTAATTCCAAACTTACGTAGTAAAGCTTGGCCTCCATGGAGAAAATTTTTAAGAGCTCAAGCCAAATTGGATGCGTGCCTTTTTGAGCAGATAAGTAAATTAAAGCAGTCACCAGAAGATGGAAATGCCTGTGTGATAAAAACCATGATGTTAGCAAAAGATGAGAATGGTCAAGCTTTAAGCTTAGAAGAACTTCGTGATGAATTACGTACTCTCATCGTTGCTGGTCACGAAACCACAGCAATGGCAATGACCTGGGCGTTCTACTATATTCTGATTCATCCAAAGATATACGCAAAAGTAATGCATGAAATCAACAGTTGTAAATCCCTCCTGGATGACTCAATGCCCTTTCTGGATGCAGTTTTCAAAGAAGCTCTAAGAATTAAAGCTATTCCGCCCTTTGCCTTCAGAACGCTTGGTCAGGACTACTCTATATTAAATCACCAACTCAAAGCTGGCGATAATGTGGCTCTCTCAATGATCCTTTTGCATCATGATGAGCGGGTTTTTAAAAATCCAAGGAAATTTATTCCTGAGCGTTTCTTAGATCATGAGTTTGGTGCATATGAATTCCTACCATTTGGAAGCGGAGCAAGAAGATGCATCGGTTCTTATTTCGCTCAGACAGAAATGCGTATATTAGCGGCGTACCTATTGAAAGGGGCAAAATTCGAATTGCTGAGTAAAAAGGCTCCTCGCTTAGTTCTTAGGCATATCAATGCCGGACCAGATCGACCAATTCATATCCGCATCATCAAGAAATAGTAGCTTTTGTTAAGAGGATCGTTATGGCGAAAACTATGGGCATCTATGGTGCCAATTTTCCAAAACTAGGAAAATTAGTCGAGTATTCTATCCGGTCCACTTTGAATCCTATTTCTAAACTGAGGTCTTATGTCACTTTGCATGATCGTAATGGTAAACAATCAGCAAGTTCATTTAGATCTAAGCTACAGAAAGGTAAACCTCTATATTTACTGGGCATCTGTGCTGGAGGCCACAACACTGGAGTATCTCTGGTTCGCTGCACCCGGGATGAGGGAATAGAAATCATCTGTAATCACGAAGAGGAACGATTTACCGGTACTAAGCATTGTACCAGCTTTCCTGAAAGGTCAATTCAGGAACTTGAAAATAACATGCACGAATTGGGGATTTCCTCCGAGGATATCCACAGCTTTTTGGGAACTTGGGATTATCCTGCTTTTGCAGCTTTTTCTATGGGAGCTATTGCGTCTGAACTACCAAGATCTTGGTCATGGATTAAACCTAGTATGCATGAGGGTATTACTGATTCGCGGCCACTTTATGCTGCTATATGGAATGGAGCGAAGCGTTTAAACACCAGCTTAAATACTGACAATCAGAAGCCAATCATAGGTCTAGCCCACCATGACTGCCATGCCTATTATTCTTATGCAGCTTCTCCTTTTTCAGAATCTGAAAAGCCAACGATGGTTTTGGTTATAGATGGCTCCGGAGATCAAAGTGCGATTTCTATGTTTTTAGGACAAGGGCCAGCTCTTAAACCCATTTACTCCAACAAAAGTTTTTTTGATTCTTTAGGACACCTCTACTCAATTATGAGTTCTAGTTTAGGTGGCTGGACCCCACTTAGCAGCGAAGGTCGGTATATGGGCGCTGCTGCATGGGGCCAGCAATGCCGTTTGACGAACCCATTCTATAAAGAGTTGAGACAAATCCTTTTTTTTGCTCCGCAAGGAGAGGTTTACTTAAACAGGAAACTAGCTAATTGGCACCTAAAAGGTTTCCTAGAGCCCTTTAGTCCAGCACTTGAAAGAATTATCGGCCCATCCATCCCAGAGCATTTAAAGTGGAATCCAGACGCAATACTGGATGTAGACAAGATAAGCCATGAAACAATAAACTCAGACAGGGTCGACAAAGCGGCAGCATTGCAAATGGTGTTCGAAGATGCATTATTTCACATCATAGATCACTTTATAAAATCCACTGGCAGCGAAGATCTGGTAATTACTGGTGGTTGCGCCTTAAACTGCCTGGCTAACATGCACCTGCTTGAGCATTTCAATGAAGAATACTTCCAACGTTATTTAAAAAGAGCTGGTGCATTTCTCAAACTTTGGGTTCCTCCTAACCCTGGCGATGCAGGCACACCTATTGGAGCAGCTTATGCTTTTGCATTGCAGAATCAATGCCCAGCAGGTCCTAATTTACAGCATGCTTTTTATTGTGGCCAAGGGCCAAAAGATCGAGATATAAATCAGTTAAAACACACCCACCCTAAAATAGCTTGGATATCAAGCATGGAAATCTGTGGGCACTCAGACGAACTCCCAGTCGCCGACCTCATAGCTTATCTTATAACAGAGAATATGGTTTTAGCCATAATACAGGGGCCAGGTGAGACTGGACCTCGAGCACTAGGCCATCGTTCTATTCTCGCAAATCCATGTAATCCCAACATAAGAACTTTACTCAATGAGAGAGTTAAATTCAGGGAAAGAATAAGACCTTTGGCTCCAATGATGACCTTAGCAGCAGCTGAAAAATACTTTTTTTTACAAAAAGGAGCCTCCAGCAAGCATTACAACGCATACAATTACATGGTCTTGACAGCCAAGGCCAAGCTGTTAGCAAAACAAAAAGCACCTGCAATTATTCACTATGATGGTACCAGTCGGATCCAGATTGTTAGGTCAAAACAAGACCCCTTTACTCATCATATTCTGAAACAAATGAATCATTGGAACGGTATGGAGATGCTAATAAATACATCTTTTAATGTCGGAAGTCCAATCGTACAAACTTTAGAGCAAGCAGTATCCACCCTGCAGCGGTCAAAAGGTATCGATGCTCTCATTTGCCGAACAGATAGTGGGCAGGTATGGCTTGCTTATGATAAACAAAGAAGTGAGATTAAAGACAGTGGTAGTAAGCTCTGCAAACTCATCCGTCTATGGCGATACCATAAACTCGATTTAAATAAGTATGCAATCAAATCGAAAGTTTGATTTCAGTATAATTTAGCTGTCATAAAAGAAAAAAATTTGATAGAGTAACTGTATTAGCGCGGGATGGAGAAGTATGGTATCTCATCGGGCTCATAACCCGAAGATCGTAGGTTCAAATCCTGCTCCCGCTACCACTTTTTTTTCAATCGCATTCATATTTAAAGATTCTTCTGCAGAGTGATTGTTGATTCATAATAATCAAGCATCTCGATTATTTGGCTCTTCATTACGGGTTTAGTTAGATATTTTTCACAGCCACAACTAAAAGCTTTATCAATTCCATCTTTTGATGTATTCGCACTTACGGCAACGATAGGAATTATTTGGTACTTTCGTTATTTTTAATTATTTGAGTAGCTTCGTAGCCATCCATTTCTGGCATACGTAGGTCCATAAGGATTAGATGAAAATAGCCATCCTTAGCAATATCTACTGCCTCTTTTCCGTTTTCAGCACAGACGACTTCATGGCCAAGACGCTCTAGCCTTGTCTTCAATAGATCTCGATTTAAGGGATGGTCATCGGCAACAAGAATCTTCATATCATCCAGCTTTCTTCAAAATTGCCCCAAACACATTTGGGATATAAATTGAAAAAGATGTCCCTTTAGCTAATTCGCTAGAGACAATAATCTCCCCTCCCATTAAGTCTACTAAATTTTTTGTTAAAGCCAATCCAAGGCCAGTACCTGCAACACTGTCCTTGCTAGTATCGTGTACCTGGACAAATTTTTCAAAAATTCTCTTGATATCTATTGTTTCCATACCTTTACCTGTGTCACTAATTTGAATTTTCAATCCATTGGATTCACCATGAGAAAACCTTAGAGTTATATTCCCATTATCTGTAAATTTAGATGAATTACCGATGATATTGGTTAAAATTTGTTTAATCCTAACAGGATCGATGATCAATTCATTTATTGAGAGATCGTTATAAATTGTAAACGTATTGTTTTTCTTAGCAGATAAGATCTTACCTAAGGAAGAAATTTGCCTCAGAAAATCTTCTAAATTTACTTTTACTGCCTTTATCTCAAGTCTTCCTGCTTCTACCAAAGAAATATCTAAAATATCTGAAATCAGATCGAGTAGGTGCTTTCCAGAATCAAAAATGTTTCTCCCATATAGCTCATTGTCCTTGTTTTTTAATTCTATTGCATCTTCAATAATTAATTCACTGTACCCCATAATGGAATTTAAAGGGGTCCTTAGCTCGTGGCTCATACCAGATATAAATTCACTTTTAGCACTGTTTGCTTTCTCAAGTTCCTCAGTTCGATGTTTCAGATGAAATGTCATTCGGCTAGCATAAGAAACTGCTCTTCTGTTTGCTCTGGAAATAAGGAGAAAGAGAATCAACAAAAAGATGTCAATTACTATACCTCCAAATAAAATAAAGTTAGACTGTGAAAAAGAAGCATTTTCCCGAAATGAGTTAGCACTTCGTATATCAAAGCCCCATTTCCTCCCATACATATTAATTGACAATTGTTTTGTAAATATGGGATCAGGATCAAAATCTGGGTATTCTAATAAATGTTCATTGTAAATTGTTTCTTGATTATCTCTGATGCTAAATCCAACTTGCCTATCTTCTCTGGATAGAAATCCGTCCATCAACTTTTTAACAATAAATGGAGCGTATACTAAGCCCGCAAAGGACTGTCTTCTTTCAACGATATCTTGAGGTTTCTCACCCTTGTAAAAGGGTACATAGAACAAAAATCCTGGAGTTTTGGAATTATCCTGTACGAGTGTAATAGGGCCAGTTATTTGAGGTGTACCTGTACCGCGAGAGCGAATAGCTGAAAAATAGCGATTATTTTCATGAGCCATATCCAACCCTACAGCCTGACGATTTATATCAATTGGCTCAATGTAAGTAATTGGAAGGTATTGATCTCGATTGTGTTTAGGATGAATCTTGAAATTGGGTCTTTCTAGTCGTTGAAGTTTTAGAAAAGAAGATATTTCATCCTCATTTACCGGATAAATTACGCCGATACCATTTATACCAGGATATTTGACATCCAACTGGAGTGTTTTTGTAAATCGTGTCCATGAAGAAGGATTGATTTTTTGATGCTCTCTAGCTCTAATAGCCCCAACACCTCCCCAAAGTCCATCTTCATACTTTTGCATACGCTCCTTAATGAGCTCTATAACCTGAGCGCTTTGAGAATCAAATCGTCTTTTTATAGAATCTTTAGTTTGAGATCTGGATAGGTGCCATGCGAATAGAGTAAGACCGAGAGAACCTAGAACAACTAGCCAATGGAACCAATGAAGCCTACCAGCTCTTTCCAGGGCTGATTCAAATAAGATTTTTTCCAATTTTTCATTAAATAGGTCAGAAAAATTCTAAGCCGCAGTACCAAAAGTGACTAGATAAAAAAAATATAGGAAGAAAAAACTTAAAAAAAATGGCTCACTTTTATTAAAA